>NZ_JBBKVV010000166.1:0-2966 GCF_037968635.1 Phenylobacterium sp. | reverse complement strand
CACCGTGCAGATCAGCCTGCCGCGCCCCCGCGGCCTGCACGACCTGCCCGAGGCCGAGGTCGCCGCCCGCGCCAAACGCCTGGCCCAGGCGGCCTTGATCAGCGCCTTCGAGTCGCTGAGAGACGCCTAGCCTTCGGTATCGATGGACGCCTGCATGGCCGGCGAGTACCGCGGGCCGGAAACCGTCTGTGGGTTCACCAGAGCCTCGACCCTGGCCATCATTTCAGCCGACAGCGTGATGGCCGCCGCGCCCGCGTTCTCCACCATGTGGCCCGGGTTGGTGGTTCCTGGGATCGGGACAATGCTCTCGTCCTTGGCCAGCAGCCAGGCCAGGCACAGTTGGGCCGGGGTGCAGCCGGCCTCCCCCGCCAAGCCGGAAAAGCCCTCGAAGAGTTTCAAGTTGGCCGCGAAGGCCTCGCCCTGGAATCGGGGCATGCCCAGACGCATGTCGCCCTCCTGGAAGGCGGTCGGGTCCGAAACGCCGCCGGCCAGGAAGCCGCGGCCCACGGGGCTGAAGGCGACGAAGGTGACTCCCAGGTCCTTGCAGGCCTGGAGCACTGCGATCTCCGGATTGCGCGTCCAGGGCGAATATTCCGTCTGCAGGGCGGTGATCGGGTGGACGCCGTGGGCGCGGCGCAGGGTGTCAGCCGACACCTCCGACAGGCCGATGGTCTTGATCTTCCCCTCGGCCACCAGCTCGGACAGGGCGCCGACGCTGTCCTCGATCGGAACGCGCTTGTCCCAACGGTGCAGGTAATAGAGGTCGATGACATCGGTCCCCAAGCGCTTCAGGCTGCCCTCGCAGGTGGCCTTCAACACATCCGGGTGACCGTTCAGTTCGCGCTTGTCGCCATTGGTCAGCCCGCACTTCGACGACAGGACGTAGTCGTTGCGCCGGTCGCCCAGCACCTCGCCGATCAAGGTCTCGTTGTGGCCTACGCCATAGACCGCGGCGGTGTCGAGGAAGGTGTAGCCGGCGTCCAACGCGCCCTTGAGCACCCGTTCGGCCTGTTCGCGCGGGGCCGGAGGACCGTAGCCGTGGGAGAGGCTCATGCAGCCCAGGCCGATGGCAGAGACCTCGAACGGTCCAAGCTTGCGGGTCTGCATGGGGCGGCTCCTCAAAGACGGCGCGCGACAGTGCGCGCGAGCCTTGTGGAGCCGGCGGGATCAGTTCGTCAATCGCAGCCGGAAGGCTTTACGGATTGACGTTGAGCTTGATCCGGATGCGGCCGGCCTGGGCCATGGAGTCCGGCACGTGGATATTGGCGGCGAGCTTCAGCGCGGTGGCGGCGTCCGGATTGGTGGCCGGGTCGGCGTCGATCACGGTGCAGGCGGTCAGGGCCGGACCATTGACCAGGCACTCGACAATATAGGCGTTGGCGGCAAGGGCCGGGGCCGCCTCGGAGGTCGCCCCGGAGGGGCCCGACGGGGCGGAAATGGCGGCCATCAAGGCCAGGACGGAAAGCAACATGTGACCTCAGCAATTCATAGAGGTTAATCAAATGTGAAGAGCGACCCAATGCAAGTGTTTCATTTCGGCGTCTTCCCGATCCTCCGCCGCAACCGCCATGCCGCAGGCGCATCGTCCCGCTCAGGCGCCAACCATTTGGGCGGCGGCGCCCGCTCCCGCCGCACCGCACCATTTCAATGGTGCGACGCATCATAAGCATTTGATGGCCGCCGAATCCGCTGGCTAAGTCGCTCTCAGGCGAGGCGCTTGGGCCATTTTAGAAGCTCAAGCCTCCGCCTGAGGAACGTCGGGAGGCGGTTGAACCCCAACCCCTTTCGGAGACGACCAACATGATGAAACTGATGACCCTGGCCGCCCTGGCCACCCTCGCCCTGGCTCCGGCCGCCCAAGCTCAGGAAGGCGTCCGCGTCTCCCTGGTCGGCAAATCCAGCGCCCAAATCCATGCCGACATCGTCGCGGCCGCCAAGAAGGTGTGCGCCAAGGCGGTGACCGGCGAGAGTCTGCTCCTCGACGCCTATGGCCGCTGCATGAAGGGCTCGGTCAGCTCGGCGCTAGGACAGTTGGGAAGCGCCGACGTCGCCCGGCTGGAAGCCATGCGGCTGGCCCAGCGCTAAACCAAACTCCCAGATCTGAACGGGAAGGGTCGGCCAGCCGCCGGCCCTTTTCTTTGGACCTCAGGGCGTCGGAGGATAGGGCGTGCCGTCGCGGTGCTTGTAGCCGGGCTCAGGGCCCGCGATCATGTCGATGTCGGGATAGGTGCAGGTGTCCTGCGGGTCGGCGTTGCCGATCTCGAGCACCTTGGCCGGCCGGTCGGTTCTGTTGATCAGGTGATGGCCATCGGCGACGCCCCGCTTGAAGGCCGCGCAGTCCCCCGCACGCAGGATCTCTTCGCCGGCGTCTGTGACCAGGGTCAGCTCACCCTCCACGACCCAGATGAACTCGTCCTCAAGGGTGTGCCAATGGCGCTGGCTGGACCAGGCGCCGGGCTCGATCACCGTGAGATTCACCCCAAACGAGGTGAGACCGCTGTCGCGCGCCAGCCTCTGGTAGCTCTGGCCGTTGCACGGCCGGTCAAAGGGCTCGGGGTAGCTGCTGCCGCGGGCGATGGGGATGGCCGTCAGGTCAATCTTGGGCATCAGCGGTCGCCAATTCTGACGCAACCCAAGTAATCGCAAGTTTAGAATTATGCCGATTTCCACCCGCCGCAAGGGTCCAGATGCAAAAAACCCCGCGCGAGCGGGGCTTTAAGAGATCTTGGGTGCGGGGACAGGATTTGAACCTGTGACCTTCAGGTTATGAGCCTGACGAGCTACCGGGCTGCTCCACCCCGCGGCAAAGCTAGAAATCGTGATTGAAGGGTTATTGGACATATCCGTTTGGTAGACCTGGCGGCGACCTACTCTCCCGTGCCTTAAGACAAAGTACCATCGGCCCAGAGAGGCTTAACGACCGAGTTCGGAATGGGATCGGGTGGGGACCTCTCGGCAAAACCACC
>NZ_JBBKVV010000165.1:0-6295 GCF_037968635.1 Phenylobacterium sp. | reverse complement strand
TTTTCTGTCGGCCACGCTTGTGTGGCGAAAGGGCCACACCTACATCGAGCCTGCGGAGGTTGCGCTTGATCAAGGCGACCCCGCTAATCCGCCTTACGAGGGGACCTCATGAATATCGACCTCTATTCCGACCGCGCCAAACAGGCGATCCAATCGGCCCAAAGCCTGGCCATGGCGCGCGGCCACCAACAACTCGCACCCGAACACCTGCTCAAGGTCCTGCTTGAGGAGAAGGATGGTCTGGCCGGCGCCCTGATCGAGAGCGCCGGTGGGCGGCCCGACGCGGTCGAACAGGCTACCGACGCCCTGCTCTCCAAGCGTCCGCGCGTCGAGGGCGGCTCTGGCCAAATCTATATGGCGCCTGAGACCGCCCGGGTCTTCGCCGAGGCCGAGACCGGGGCCAAGGGCGCGGGCGACGCCTTCGTCACCACCGAGCGGATGCTGATCGCCGTCGCCAAGGAAGGCGGAGACGCGGCCAAGGCTCTGTCGACCGCCGGGGCGACGGCCGCTGGCCTGGAAGACGCCGCCAAGGCCGTCCGCAAGGGCCGCACCGCCGACAGCGCTTCGGCCGAGGAAGGCTATGACGCGCTGAAGCGCTATGCTCGCGACCTGACCCAGGCCGCCCGCGACGGCAAGCTCGACCCGGTGATCGGCCGTGACGAGGAGATCCGCCGCACCATCCAGGTCCTGCAGCGCCGCACCAAGAACAACCCCGTCCTGATCGGAGAGCCCGGGGTCGGCAAGACCGCCATCGTCGAGGGCCTGGCCCTGCGGATCATCAATGGCGACGTGCCCGAGGGCCTGAAGGACAAGAAGCTCATGTCCCTGGACATGGGAGCCCTGATCGCCGGGGCGAAGTACCGCGGTGAGTTCGAGGAGCGCCTGAAAGCCGTGCTCAACGAGGTGATCGCCGCCGAGGGCTCGATCATCCTGTTCATCGACGAGATGCACACCCTGGTGGGCGCGGGGAAGAGCGACGGGGCGATGGACGCCTCCAACCTGCTCAAGCCCGCCCTGGCGCGGGGCGAACTGCACTGCGTCGGCGCCACCACCCTGGATGAGTACCGCAAGCATGTGGAAAAGGACCCGGCGCTGGCCCGTCGTTTCCAGCCCGTCTTCGTCGATGAGCCGACGGTGGAGGACACCGTCTCCATCCTGCGTGGCCTGAAGGAGAAGTACGAACTGCACCACGGGGTGCGGATTTCCGACAGCGCCATCGTGGCCGCCGCGACTCTCTCGCACCGCTACATCGCCGACCGCTTCTTGCCCGACAAGGCCATCGACCTGATCGACGAGGCGGGCAGCCGCGTGCGCATGGCCGTCGACAGCAAGCCCGAGGAACTCGACGAGATCGACCGCCGCGTCGTGCAGTTGAAGATCGAGCGCGAAGCCCTGACCAAGGAGACCGACGCCGCCTCCAAGCATCGCCTCGAAAAGCTCGAGGAGGAACTCGCCGAGCTCGAAGCCGAGTCCGAGGAGATGACCGCCAAATGGCGCGCCGAGAAGGAGAAGGTCGGTCAGTCCGCCCAGCTCCGCGAGGCCGTCGACCGGCTGCGCGCCGAACTCGTCGTCGCCCAGCGCCGGGGCGACCTGCAACGCGCTTCGGAAATCGCTTATGGCGAAATCCCCGGCCTGGAGCGCCGCCTGGCGGAGGAAGAGGCGCAGGAGCCGACCGACGCCGTCAGCCCTGAGGTCGTCGACGCCGAACAGATCGCCGCAGTGGTCAGCCGCTGGACCGGCATTCCCGTCGAGCGGATGCTGGAAGGCGAGCGCGAGAAGCTGCTGAAGATGGAAGACAGCCTGCGCCATCGTGTGGTTGGTCAGGAGGAGGCCCTGGTCGCCGTCTCCGACGCCGTGCGCCGCGCCCGTGCGGGCCTGCAGGATCCCGCCCGGCCTATCGGCTCCTTCCTGTTCCTCGGCCCCACGGGCGTTGGCAAGACCGAGCTCACCAAGGCCCTGGCCGAGTTCATGTTCGACGACGAGGCCGCCATCACCCGCATGGACATGAGCGAGTACATGGAGAAGCACTCGGTCAGCCGCATGATCGGCGCGCCTCCGGGCTATGTCGGCTACGACGAGGGCGGGGCGCTGACCGAGGCCGTGCGCCGCCGGCCCTATCAGGTGGTGCTGTTCGACGAGGTGGAGAAGGCCCACCCCGACGTCTTCAACATCCTGCTTCAGGTGCTGGACGACGGCCGCCTGACCGACGGTCAGGGCCGCACGGTCGACTTCCGCAACACCATCCTGATCATGACCTCCAACCTCGGCTCGGAATTCCTGGCCGGCCAGTCGGAGGGCGAGGATGTCGAGGAGGTCCGGCCCATGGTCATGGATGTCGTGCGCCGCCACTTCCGGCCCGAGTTCCTCAACCGGATCGACGAGATCATCCTCTTCAAGCGGCTGGGCCGTTCGGAGATGGACGACATCGTCGGCATCCAGATGCAGCGGGTGGAGAAGCTGCTGGCTGCCCGGCGCATGTCCATCGCCCTGGACGCGGCCGCCAACCACTGGATCGCCGAACGCGGCTACGACCCGGTCTACGGGGCCCGGCCGCTGAAGCGGGTGATCCAGAAGGAGCTGATCGATCCCATCGCCAAGAAGCTCCTGGCCGGCGATTTCCAGGACGGCTCGGTGATCGAGGTCGGCGCCACCGACGAGGGCCTGCAGATCGGCAAGGCCAAGGTGCACTAGGGCATTTTCCGATAGGTGTGAAACAAACGGCCCCGCTCATGACTGAGCGGGGCCGAAATTCAATTCGGGGTCACGCCAGCCTAGAGCCGGCAGCGGACCCAGGTGCGGCCCGTGAAGTACATGTCGCGGCCCGGGTTGTAGCTGCGATAGCGGATCTGGCAGGCCCGGACGTGCCCGTACCAGCTGTTGTTGTGACGCCAATGACGCGGGGGCGGGGCAGGGTGACGGCCCCAGCGGTTGTCCCAACGGCCATAGCGGTTGTCGTAGCGGTCATTGCGGTTCCGGATGCCGTCGCCGTCACGGTCTCGGTCGTAGCGGTTCCGGACGCCGTCGCCGTCACGGTCTCGGTCGTAGCGGTTGGGCACGCCGTCCCGGTCCATATCCCCGTAAGGCCGGGGTTGGGCGGACGCCGCGCCAACGCTTGCGGTGGCGGCCATGGTTAGGGCGGCCAAGCCCACAGTGAACAGTTTACGCATCAGATCTCTCCCTTGAGGTATCCGTCCCGATGGAGGTAACGCCCTGTAAACAGGTTAGTTCGGCAAAAGCCGGCAATCTGTGCTACAGAGGGCCATGACTGATCGCGCCCCTGCTGTTCGCGACTGCGAACGTTCGCGCGTTTCCCAAGACCAGTAAGGAGTCGGAGTCGATGCCCGAGGAACAATTCATCCAGATGTATGTCCGCGATTTCGCCACCATGGCGTCGCGGGTTGAGGCCGGCTCCGACATCGAGGCCCAGCTCAACAAGCGCATCTCGGAAACCCGCTCGCACGCCGCCCTGATGGACGCCCGCAAGGCCGAGGGTCACCTGGCCGCGGTGATCGACCGCCTGCGTTCGGAAGCCAAGAAGGACGCGTCGCAGGCGGTGAAGAACACGCCCGACCCCATCGCCGCGGCCGCGCGTCGCCAGGAATTCCTGGTGCGGGTGGCCGATATGCTCGACTCCGAGCTGGCCGAGCCCGAGAAGCGCGGCGCCGCCCGTTTCTGATCCGCCGCCGCTTTAAGCGACCCGCTCATCCCGGCATAGGCCGGGGCGAGGGGTTTCCTACAGCTCGACCGATACCGCCTTGCCCGCGCGGACTTCCACGCGGCGGGTGATCGCCATGTCCGGGCCATCGCCGTTCACGGGCTTGGCGACCGTGATCACGAACCACGCCCCATTGGCCAGGCCCTGGAAGCTGAAGCGGTCCGTCTCGTCGCAATTGGTGCGGCGCACGAAGGCCGAATAGTCGCCGCTGGGCGCCGAGGGCGTGCGGGCCCGCACCTGTTCCGCCGGCAGAGCCGCCCGGTCGGGCGAGTTGTAGAGGATGGTCATCCGCCGGCGCGTCCACAGCGTCTCGGGTGTCAGAACCACGCCGGCCCCGGCGCAGGTATAGCGCGACACGCCGCTGCGGAAGGTCACGCGACCATCGATCCGGCCCTTGCCCGGGACCGCCGACCAGGCGAAGTCGCCAGGTCGGAAGATATTGGCGGACGGCGGACCGCCCATGCCGGGCGGCGGCGGGGGCGGCGGCGGACCCAGCGGAGCTGTGGTGGCGCAGGCCGAAAGCCCAACGAGGGCGGCGGAGATGAGCAGGAGGCGGGCGGAGGTCATGTCCCGCACACCATAGGCAAGGCTGGCGCCGTGCGCAAAGGGGGTTCGTGACCGGCGCGAGGTCAGAGCCTGTCCGGCTCAGATTCATCTGAACCGGATGAACAGGCTGGTTCTCCCATTTTTGGAGCGTGACGGGCGCCTGACCCGGTTCCCACTTCAGGCTGTCACGCTCTAGTCTTCCCCGCGCACCTTGCCCCGCGTCGCCTTGACCCCGCCGCGCTTGACCTTGGAGTCCACGCGGCGCGCCTTGGCCGCCTTGCTCACCTTGGTCTTCTTCCGGGGCGGTGGCGGCGGCTCGGCGGCCTTGCGGATCAGCTCCAGCAGGCGCGCCAGAGCATCGGCCCGGTTCCGCTCCTGGGTCCGATGGGTCATGGCCACCAGCACCAGCACCCCGTCCAGGGTCACCTTGCGGCCGGCGAGCTTCATCAGTCGGATGGCCACGTCGTTGGGCAGGGAGGGCGAGGCGCGCACGTCGAAGCGCAGCTCCACGGCGGTCGACACCTTGTTGACGTTCTGCCCGCCCGGACCTGCGGCGCGGATGAACCGCTCCTGGACCTCGTCGTCATTCAGGGTGATGTCGGGGGTGACTTCGATCATGGGTTCCCGCCGCGATTGCGACTCGCTAATCTCACGTCATGCGCAGCGTAGCGACCCATATGCAGATTTGCACCGCCCGGCCCGGGCTGGTGAGAGCTGCTGTGCGCTAGGACGAGCGAACCACACCGCAGACCACCAGCCCCGCCGGCGACGGACGGGGCTTTTTCTTGGGCCCTCTCCGCGTCGATCTTTGGAGAGAGAGAATGAGCGACATCCTGATACGGGCCCGAGAGCCCACGGACATGGCCGACATCACCGAGCTGCTGAATCAGCCGCGCGCCATCTGGGGCACGCTGCAGATGCCCTTCGTGAGCCTGAACGCTCGGCAGGCGCGCGCGGCAACGGGTTCCGCAAGCGACCTGCACCTGGTGGCGGTCATCGATGGCAAGACCATCGGTTCGGCCAGCCTCAACCGTTTCGAGAACCGCCGGGCCCATGCCGGGTCCATCGGCATGGCGGTGCATGACGCCTATGCCGGGCGCGGCGCAGGCTCGGCCCTGATGGCGGCCATTATCAGCCAGGCCGACAACTGGCTGAACCTCAAGCGGCTGGAGCTGAACGTCTGGTCCGACAACAGCCGCGCCATCGCGCTGTACGAACGCTTCGGCTTCGAGCGGGAAGGCGTGTTCCGGAACTATGCCTGGCGGGACGGGGCGTATGCCGACTCGATCGCCATGGCGCGGTTGCGGGAATGACCTACTGGCACGCGGGACACAGCCCGCGCGCTTCCAGCATCACCGCGCGCACGGCGTAGCCGGCCGGCGCGGCGGCGGCGATCTGGGCGTCGAGGTCGGGTTCGAATTCCTCGGCCGCGCCGCAGCAGTCGCAGATCAGGAAGGCGGCCCTGTGTCCTTGGTCGTCGCGACGGCAGGGCACGTAGGCGTTGAGGCTCTCGATGCGGTGGGCGAAACCCAGGCGTTCGAGGAATTCCAGGGCGCGGTAAACGGTGGGGGGCTTGGCCGACTCGCCATGCGCCCCGAAGGCGGCGATCAGGTCATAGGCCTTCAGCGGGCCATTGGCCTCAAGCAGCAATTCCAGCACCCGGCGGCGCGGGTTGGTCAGGCGCTCCTGGGTTTGCGCGCAGCGGCTCTCGGCGGCGGTCAGGGCGTGGCGCAGGTCCACACCCTTGATGCCCGGATGCGCGCCGTCTTCGTGGTGGCACTCGGTTCCCATGCCTACTGGCTACCTGTCCGCGCGGCTTCCCGCAACCACGGGAATATGGTGACGCTGGCCCCAAATGCGAAGGCCGGGAGATGATCCCGGCCTTGCTTCCGTCGGCCTTGAAGTTGAAGTGGGATGCGGGCTGAAAACCGGTCCCCACTTTTCCTCATCCCACTATGCGTCTTCAGTCTCCGAAGGCGGACCGCCTTCGCCGCCCTCGAAGCTGCGCGGGGCGCGGCGACGCTTGGGCTTTGC
>NZ_JBBKVV010000164.1:0-6299 GCF_037968635.1 Phenylobacterium sp. | reverse complement strand
GATGGCGCTCCAGGCGCTGCGTTTCGGCGCGGCTTCGATGGTCATGGCGGCCTTCCCCGAGATCGGCAGCCGGGGGCTGCCCAGGCTCAGCCGACCTTGGCGCGCGCCGTCGTTTCCGTCCAGCCGCCGCGGGTCAGCCGGGCCAGGATCCCGCGCAGGGCGTCGGGCGCCAGGGGCTTGACCAGGAAGTCGTTCATGCCCGCCGCCAGACAGGCGTGCCGGTCGTCCTCGAAGGCGTTGGCGGTAAGCGCCACCACCGGGGTGTCCAGACCGGCGGCGCGCAGGGCCCGGGTGGCGTCCAGGCCCGACATGCCGGGCATGCGCATGTCCATCAGGATCAGGTCGTAGCGGCCGACCTTCAGCGCCGCCATGGCGTCCTCGCCGCCGCCGGCATGGTCAACCTTGCAACCCTCGCGGGCCAGCAGGGTGCGGGCCAGCAGGGCGTTGATGGCGTTGTCCTCCACCAGCAGCACCCGGACGCCGGGCGCCATGGCCGGGGCGATCCGTTCGTCTTCGACCCCATCGCTGCGTTGCGTGTCCTCGCCCAGCACCGCCAGGACGCGTTCGGCCAGGGAGGCGCGGCGTAGGGGCTTGATCAGGTAGCCGGCGAAGCCCTGGGCCCGGTAGGTCTCGATGCGGGCCCGCTCGTTCGGCGGCAGCAGGATGATGGCGGGACGGGCGTCCGGCGGGCAGGACGGGGCCAGCGCATGGTCCACCAGCAGGACCTGGGCTTGCTTGCCTTCCCCCATCAGGGCCTTGCCGCCGGCCGCCTCGACCTGACGGCGCGCGGCCTCGCAGACCACGGGATTGGGGGACAGCACCCCGACTGTGCGGCCCGCCAGGGGGGCTTCGCCCAGCGTGGTCAGGCGCGGGAAGGCGGCTTCGAACCAGAACAGTGCGCCGCCCCCGGGGGCGTCTTCCACGCCGACCTCGCCGTCCATGGCGGCGGCCAGCTTGCGGGCGATGGCCAGGCCCAGTCCCGCCCCGCCGAGCTGCGCGCCGTCATAGGAAGGGTCGGCCTGGGCGAAGGCCTCGAAGATCTTTTCCCGGGCGGCCTGGGTGACTCCGGGCCCGGTGTCGGAGACGCTGAAGCGCAGACGCGAACCGTCGCGCTCGGTGACGGTCAGCAGGACGCCGCCGCTTTCCGTGAACTTCACGGCGTTGCCGGCGAAGTTGAGCAGAATCTGGCGCAGGCGGCCCTCGTCGGCCAGGGCCTGGCCGATGCCGGTGGGGGCGGCCCAGGCGATCTCCAGGCCCTTTTCCTGGGCGCGGGGCGACAGCAGTTCGCTGACCGAGCGCAGCAGACCCTCGACGTCCATGGTGGCCGGGTGCAACTCGATCTTGTCGGCGCCCAGCTTGGCGAAGTCGAGGACGTCATTGACCAGGCTGAGCAGGTGCTCGCCGGAATCGCGCAAGGCTGAAACATAGGCCCGCTGCTCGGCGGTGAGGCCCGTGCCTTCCAGCAGACGCGCCATGCCCAGCACCCCGTTCAGCGGGGTGCGGAACTCATGGCTGAGCGAGGCGAGTTGCTCGGCGCTGACGCGGGCGTCGGGAAGGGTGGGTGTCGGGGTCTTGCGGGTCATGGCGACGAGCTTAGGCGCCGGCGGCTTAACGGGCGGTCAAGCGATCCGACCGGCCTGACTTCGCATCGAACTACAACCTTTTGGTGTGGACGAACGCGGGTCTTCAGAGGGCGCCGAGACGGCGCAAGCGCCTGAACCGTAAGCGAAACTGCATCAGCATGGCCGTTACGGCTGGACGAAGCTCCGCGTGGACCGTTAACTACCCAGCTTATGCGCGAGCGCAGGTTATGACCGAAGATCCCGTCGAACTTCTGACGCCGCGCGAGCGGGAATGTCTTCGCCTCGTGGACAGACATCTGAGCTCAAAGCAGATCGCCCGAGAGCTGGGCATGTCGAAGACCTCTGTCGACACCTATTGCGACCGGGCTCGCCGCAAGCTGGGGGTCGACGACCGCTACACCGCCGCCCGCCGGCTGGCGGATTATGACCGTGACCCGCGTGTCCTGATCGCGTCAGGACAGGACCCGATCAGGACAGACAGCCGCCCTCCCGCAGCGCCTTCTCGGGGCGACACGGGAGAACAGGCCGATGGCCGATTGGATGAAAGCGCTGCTCGAGGTGGACCCGTCCCAGCCGGACTGGGAAGGCCGGGAGCAGAGGGCGGCGGTGAACCGGGTGATGCGGCTGCGCGGGGAGGTGGAAGCCTTCCAGGCGCGCTGGTCCGAGACGCCGGTGGAGGATCCGCCCGCGCCGGGCTTCACCTGGACGCAGCTGGAACGCCAGCTCGCCGACCTGGCGGGCTGCCAGGTGAAGGCGGAGATGGCCCGCGACCTGGTCTCGGCGACCCGGAAGATGTCCCGGTTCAAGCCGCCGGAAATGGTCCTGCGCGAAATCCTGTGCATGACCTGGGCGCTTTTGGACGAGGGCTTTCAGCCGCCTCCGGAGCGATCGGCCGAAACGCCCTAAGCCCCGCCCTTCGTCTGGCGCTGATCGGCCTGATCGCCATCGTGTCCGCCCTGGCCTTCGGGGCGGTTCTGGCCGGTCTCCACGCCCTGCAAGAGCTCGCCTAGCTCAACCCAACGACCCGACATTTTCAGAAACCGCAACGCGCCAGGATTCCCCGGCGCGCAGGAGATCCCTCATGCTCAAGCAACGCCGCCTGGTGGCCGATCAAGTCGCCGCCAGCCTCTTCGAAGCCGAAGCCGCGATTGATCTGGCGCTCGCCAAGGCCGCCGCTCTGGCCGGCATCATGCCCGGCCTGCGGACCGAGGCCGGCATCTCGGCCCTGATCGGCCAGGGCGCCGTGGAGCGGGCCGGCGAGGCGTTCGCCGCCCTGGCCACCGCGCGGCGCGCCATCTGCGAAACCCATATGGAACTCAGCATCGCCCAGAAGCAGATGGGTCTGGGGGCGGTGATGTACGGCGATTCCCTGCCCAAGCCCCAGATGACCGCAGATCTTCGCCCTGTGGCCAAGGCCGATCGCGCGGCCTGATCCACCGCTACCGAGAACCAGCGGCTTCTGACAGTATCGGGCCCCTGACTTGATCGCAGGGGTTCGATACTCTTGGTCTTCGCCACCTTCGCCCAACAGACCTGGACGATCCTGATGCTGCTGGTCTCAGGCTTCGCCCTTTGGCGCGGGGGGCGGCCGGAGCGGATCATCGCCATCGCCAATCTGGCGGCCTGGATTCTCACCCCGCTGACCTATCGCACCAACCTTCTGGACCCGCAGTGGGGGGTCTTCGCTGTGGACCTGATGTTCCTTGCGATCCTGGTCTGGTTCGCGGTCACCACCGACCGAACTTGGCTGCTGTTCGCCGCGGCTTTCCAGTTGCTGGCGGTCATCACCCACATCGCCATCGCCGTCGATCCGGGAGTCCGCACCCTGGCCTATTTCAGGGGTCTGGTGATCTGGAGTTATCTGGTGCTGGGCGCCCTGGCCGTGGGCGCCTGGAACCGGCGCCGCGAGCGGCGGTTAGCTGACCGCGCTTAGGCCCGGTGTCCCGGCTCGGCGATAGATCAGCGCCTCTGCGACATGGACCCGCTTGATCGATCCCGCGCCCTCCAGGTCGGCGATGGTGCGGGCCAGGCGCAGGGTGCGGGTCCAGCCCCGGGCGGTCAGGCCATTGGCCTCGGCGGCCTTGGCCAGCAGGGCCTTGGCCTGAGGATCGAGGTCGGCGATGGTCTCGAGCCACTCGCCCTCGGCCCGCGCATTGATCGGCGCGGCGCGCTCATGGCCAGATTTCACGGCCCGTTCGGAGGCCAGGTCACGGGCCTGGGCTACGCGGGCGGCGGCCTCTGCGGTGCCTTCGGTCGGCGCGGGCATGGCCAGGTCGGCGGCGCTCACCGCCGGCACGTCGATCTGCAGATCGATGCGATCGAGGAACGGCCCGGAGACCTTCATCTGATAGTCGGTCTGGCAGCGGGGGGCCCGACCGCAGGCGCCGCGTCCGGGGCCGCCGTGGCCGCACTTGCAGGGGTTCTGGGCGGCCACCAGTTGGAAACGGGCCGGATACCGGACGTGGGCGTTGGCGCGGGCCACCACCACTTCGCCGGTCTCAAGGGGCTGGCGCAGGCTGTCCAAGGCCTGGGCGCTGAACTCCGGCAGCTCATCCAGGAACAGCACGCCGTTATGGGCCAGGGAGACTTCACCGGGCTTCACGCGGACGCCGCCGCCGGTCAGCGCGGCCATGGTGGCCGAATGGTGCGGGGTGCGGAACGGCCGCGCGCGGGTCAACTCGCCCTTGGCGATCAGTCCGGCCACCGAGTGGATCATCGAGGTTTCCAGCAGCTCGGCGGGCGATAACGGTGGCAGCAGGCCCGGCAGTCGGGCGGCCATCATCGACTTGCCCGACCCCGGCGGCCCTGTGAGGGAGAGATTGTGACCGCCGGCCGCGGCGATCTCCAGAGCGCGCTTGGCGTTCTCCTGACCCTTCACGTCCTTGAGGTCCGGAACCCGATCACCGTCGAGGATCGCGCCCGGCTTGGGCGGCGCCAGCATCTGGGTCCCGCGGAAATGGTTCACCAGGGAGATCAACGACGGCGCGGCCAGGACCTGCGTGTCGCCGGCCCAGGCGGCCTCGGCCCCGCAGGCTTCCGGGCAGATCAGGCCCAGACCCAGGGCGCCGGCCGCGACCGAAGCGGGCAGAGCGCCGGCGACCTGGACGATGCGACCGTCGAGGGAAAGCTCCCCCATGGCCGCCCATTCGGTGAGGCGATCGGGGGGAATGACCCCCATGGCGGCCATGACGGCGAGCGCGATGGGCAGGTCATAGTGGCTGCCCTCCTTGGGGAGGTCGGCGGGGGCGAGGTTGACGATGATCCGCTTGCCCGGAAGCGACAGGCCAAGGCCGGAAAAGGCCGCCCGCACCCGTTCACGACTCTCGCCCACCGCCTTGTCGCCCAAACCGACGACAATGAAGGCGAACTCGCCGCCGGTGAGCTGGACCTCGACATCGACCCGCCGGGCCTCAACCCCTTGAAACGCAAGCGTGACGACCCGTGCAGCCATGGCTCATGTCCCCGGTTTGAGCATGTTTTATCCACAACCCCAGCACGCCGGGCGGGTCGGATCAAGAACAAAAAAGGAACCTATAGAGAAGATGAGGGGTTTCCGTGCCCTAGACCACTCTTCTCATCTCACAAGCTAGACCGCGGCGCGAATCGCTTCAACGCGTTCCCAAAGCAGAACTGTCGCGTCGACGCCGGTGAACTTTTTCAAGGCGACCGCCCCCGTGGGTGACGTCACATTGATCTCGGTAAGGTAGTCGCCGATCACGTCGATACCGACGAACATCAGGCCCCGGCGTTTCAGTTCCGGCCCGATGATTCCGCACAATTCCTTGTCGCGGGCGGTCAGTTCCACCGCCTCGGCGCGGCCCCCCACCGCCAGGTTCGAGCGAATCTGGCCGGCGCTGGGCACGCGGTTGATGGCGCCGACGGGCTCGCCGTCCACCAGCAGGATGCGCTTGTCGCCCTTCACCACGGCCGGCACGAACTTCTGGGCGATCACTGGCTCGCGGCTGATCATCCGGTGCAGATCGAGCATGGCGTCGAGATTGGGGTCGTCGGCCAGCAGCCGGGCCACGCCCGAGCCGCCGGCCCCGTTCAGCGGCTTCAACACGATATCCCCCTGCTGGGCCCGGAAGGCGTAGATCGCCTCGATATCGGAAGTGATCAGGGTCGGGGGCTGCACGCCAGGGAAGGTGGTGACGAACAGCTTTTCCGGCGCGTTGCGCACCTCGGTGGGGTTGTTCACCACCAGGGTCTTCGGATGGATGGCGTCCAGGAAATGGGTCGAGGTGATGTAGGCCATGTCGAAGGGTGGGTCCTGGCGCAGCAGGACGACGTCGAACTCCGACAGGTCGCGGGTCTCCCAGGGCCCGAACGCCGCGTGGTTTCCCTTCACCGGCTGGACGGTGACAGAGCGACCCTTGGCGAAGAGCCGGCCGCTTTCCAGCGCCATGCGGTCGGGGGTGTAGACCCAAAGGCTGTGGCCTCGTTCCTGGGCCGACTGCATCATCAGGAAGGTCGTATCGCCTTCGATATTGATCCCCTCCAGGGGGTCCATCTGCACGGCGACCTTCAGGGACATGGGCGGACTTCCTTACAAGCTGAAGGGTTCAGATAGGTCGGAGATGGCCGATGCGCCAGCGCTGCTTAGTTGAGTTGCAGCCGCACGCGTTCGCGGTGGGCGCGGGCGGCCAGGGCCGCGCCGCCGTCCAGGGTCGAGGCCTGGGCCAGGGCCTGCAGGGCGCCGGCGAGCGCACCCTGGCC
>NZ_JBBKVV010000163.1:0-6422 GCF_037968635.1 Phenylobacterium sp. | reverse complement strand
GCGTCGGCGGTGCCGGCCACGACCAGGTCCATCTTGCTTTCCTTCAGCTCGTCGAGCGTCGGGTTGAGGATGTATTCGCCGTTGACGTAACCCACGCGGGCCGCGCCGATCGGACCCATGAAGGGGGCGCCGGAGATCACCAGGGCGGCCGAGGCGGCCACCAAGGCGACGATGTCGGGATCGTTTTCCAGGTCGTGGGCCAGCACGGTGCAGACCACCTGGACTTCATTCTTGAAGCCCTTGACGAACAGCGGGCGGATCGGACGGTCGATCAGGCGCGAGGTCAGGGTTTCTTTCTGCGAGGGGGCGCCCTCGCGGCGGGGGAAGGAGCCGGGGATCTTGCCCGCGGCGTAGAACTTCTCCTGGTAGTTCACGGTGAGCGGGAAGAAGTCCTGACCCGGCTTGGCGCTCTTGGCGAAGACGGCGGTGGCCAGCACCATGGTCTCGCCGTAGGTCGCCAGCACGGCGCCGTCGGCCTGGCGCGCGATGCGGCCGGTTTCCAGGGTCAGCGTCTTGCCGCCCCACTCGATGGTCTTGCGTTTGATATCGAACATTTTGTTTCTTTCTCATCCCGCGGGCGTATTCCCGGCGGGGGCGGACAGGGCGGGGGGTTCCCGATATCCTCTCCAGTCAAACAGGCGGGGGTGAGGATCACTTTGGAACCCTCGGCGTGTTTGGGCGCCCACCGAAAGGGGCGGCCCGGACCGCTCTTGATCCTCCGGCCTGTCGCGGAGGAAGCGGGAAATAGATAGAGCCTGATACGCAAAGCCCCCGCTTTCGCGGGGGCTGGACTTGGTGTCCTAGCGGCGCAGGCCCAGCTTCTCGATGATGGCCTGGTAGCGGCCGGTATCGGTCGCCTTCAGATGGTCGAGAAGTCGGCGACGCTGGGAAACCATCTTCAGAAGGCCCCGGCGCGAGTGGTTGTCTTTCTTGTGGGTCTTGAAGTGCTCGGTCAGGTTCACGATCCGCTCGGTGAGGATCGAGACCTGCACTTCAGCCCCACCGGTGTCCGCCTCGGAGCGGCCGTGGGTCTTGATGAGCTCGGCTTTACGTTCAATCGTAATCGACATCGGTTAGTCTCCGCTCTTGGTCAGATGAAAGACTCGCGACGGCTCGAGCTTGCCTGCGCGCATCTCGCAGAGCGCCACCATCATGCCCTCCGACAAGACTGAAACGGTTCGAGAACCCAGGGTGAACCGGGCTTTCAGGGCTTCAACCTGTCGGGGAACGAGAACGATGGGCCGTCCCTGCTTAAGTCTGAAAGCGTCTTCGGCGGTCACGGCCAGCTCCGGGATGTCGTCCAGGGCGGTCTCGACCGGAAGCAATGCCTCCAGATGGCCGGGCTTATGCCCCAAATCCTCAAGCAATTCCAGTGTTATCGCCCGGTCTTCGGAGAAGGCCCCGACCCGGGTGCGGCGCAGCGCGCTGACATGGGCGCAGGCCCCCAGCATTTGCGCCAGATCGCGGACGATGGCGCGCACATAGGTGCCCTTGCCGCAGCTGACCTCGATCTCGATGTGGTCGGGATCAGGCGCCTCCACGACCGCGGCGGAATGGATGGTGACGATGCGGGCCGCCAGCTCCACCTCATGTCCGGCGCGGGCCAGGTCATAGGCCCGCTCGCCATCGACCTTGATGGCCGAGAAGATCGGCGGCACCTGGGAAATCTCGCCCACGAAGGCCGGCAGCTTGGCTTCCACCTCCGCCACCGTCGGCCGCACGTCGGAGGTCGCCGTCGTCGCGCCCTCGCGGTCGAAGCTGGCGGTGGTGCGGCCCCACTCGATGACGAAGCGGTAGGTCTTGTCGGCGTCCATCAGGAACGGGACGGTCTTGGTGGCCTCCCCCAGAGCGATGGGCAGGATGCCGGTGGCCAGTGGATCCAGGGTGCCGGCGTGGCCCGCCTTCTGGGCGTTGAACAGCCGCCGCACGCGGCCGACCGCGCTGGTCGACGTCAGGTCATAGGGCTTGTCGAGGCAGATCCAGCCCGAGACCGGATCGCCCTTCTTGCGTCGCGCCATGGGAGTGATCAGTCCTCGTCGGAGTCGGACGCGAGGTCCTGGGCGACCTTGGGGTCGTCGAACAGCGCGTTGATGCGGCTGGCCTCGTTGAAGGTCTCGTCGTGGACGAACTTCAGATCCGGCGTGAACTTCATCTCGATGGACCGGCCCAGGCGGCCCCGCAGGAACTTGGCGTGGCGGTTCAGAGCGTCCACCACCACCGAGAACTTCTCGCCGCCCAGGGGCTCGACGAAGCAGACGGCGTGGCGCAGGTCCGGGCTCATCCGAACCTGGGTGAGCGTGACCGGCACGCCGGCCAGGTCGGGATCCTGGATCTCGTGGTCGCGCATCACCTCGACAAGGGCGTGACGGGTGAGTTCGCCGGCGCGGAGTTGGCGCTGGCTGGGGCCGGAAGGCTTTCCGGCGGCATTACGTTTCATGGCTCTGACCTCGCGGGCCTGGCCCACGGATCGGACGTGGAGCTCAGGGAAGCCGGCGCTTCTAGTGGGATGGCGCGCGCAAGTCCAGAGCTACGCCCCCGTGCGCGCCTTGAAGAAGGCGATCACCCGTTGCTCGGCCGCCTTGGTGGGGCCGTCCTCCTTCAGGTGCAGGGTCAGCACCGAGTGGGGGGCCATCGCCGCCGGGGCGGCGTCGGCGTCCGACAACTCGATGGCCTCGAAGCGGTCGCCGAACTCGCGGCGGAAGGTGTCGAACCGAGCGTCGGGGACGAAGGCGTCGCTGGTGAAACGCAGGCCGATCATCGACAGGTCCTCGTCTTCGAACCTCTGCTTGGCGCAGGCGATCTCCTTGGCCGAGACGCCGATCCCGGCGCCGCGCTTGGGGTTCTTTCCCGCCAGCGGCAGCGAGGGCTGCGACAGGACCGGCGCCACGACGGCGGGCTCGGTCATCATGGCCAGGGCGAAATTGCCGGTGAAGCACATGCCCACGGCCCCCACCCCCCTGCCGCCGCAGTCGGCGTGCGCCTTGCGGGCGAGCGCGCGGAGCCAGTCGACGATGGGGCTCGACTTGTCGGTGGCCCAGACATTGAACTCTCGCCGGATACAGATGCCACCCAACATGGTCAGTACGCCGAGCGGGTGCGAGGCCGGGCGGCCCGGTTGGCCGAACAGGTTGGGGCAGTAGACGGTCATGCCGGCCGCGGCGACCCGGTCGGCGAAGGCGATCACCAGCGGGTGCAGTCCCGGCATCTCGTGGATGATGATGACGGCGGGGCCGGAGCCGCGCTTGTAGACGTCGCGCGTGCGATGGCCGTCGTCGAACTCGAACTTCTCGTAGGCGCTGAGCGCGGCCTCGTAGCCCATGACGGTCCCCCTACCCTTTGGCGGGAGCCTAACCCGCTAGAGCTTGATGCGCAGACTCGAAATATCGCCTTCAAAGCCCGAGAGCTTCCAGACGCCGTTCTGTTGGCTGAAGACCAGGAGGCAGGGGCCGTCCTTGGACTTGGTGGCGCAGACCCGCCCGTCGTCCATGGCCTTCAGGGAGCCGGCGATGGCGACCCGGTTGGGGAGCGGCTGGCCCGTTTTGTAGCCGTAGGATTCCGCCACCTTGCGGAAGACCTTGGGCTGGACAAGGGCGTCGCCGGCGATGTCGGCCAGGGCCGGCGCCAGGATGGCGCCCAGGGACTGCCAACCCTTGTCCACCTTGGGGCCCCGGGCCTCGGCGGTGAGGCGGGCGGAGATTTCCTGCTTCAGCGCGTCGCGGTCGACATGGGCGTCGAAGGCCGCCTGGTCCTCGTCGCGGATGGAGACCAGCAGGGCATGGACGTCGCCGGCCGCATCCAGGCGCTGGGCCGTGGCGCAGGCCGAAAGTCCCATCGCCAGGGCGATCACCAGAAGAATACGCATCGACGTCTCCGCTCAAACCCACTGCGCAGTGCGGGGAAAGTGGGGTGGCTTGATGACCTTGACGAGGAACGAGTGTCGCGGATTGCGAGCGCGGCGCCCAGGTTCGACATCAAAAAAGCCTCCCTGTCTCCAGGGAGGCTCTCATGAACTTGCCGCGACGCCAAGAAAAGGGCGTTCGCGCGCGCGGCCCTAGAGGCTGCGCTTGACCTCTTCGAGGCTGAAGCACTCGATGGTGTCGCCTTCCTTGATGTCCTGGAAGCCCTGGAAGAACATCCCGCACTCCTGGCCGGCGTTGACCTCGTTGACCTCGTCCTTGAAGCGCTTGAGCGTCTGCAAGGTGCCGAGTTCGAGGACCACGATATCGGCCCGGATGATCCGGACGCGGGCGCCCTTGCGGACGGTGCCTTCGGTGACGCGGCAACCGGCGACGCGTCCGACCTTGGTGATGTCGAAGACCTGGAGGACTTCGGCGTTGCCGAGGAAGGTTTCGCGCTGTTCCGGCGCCAGCATGCCCGAGAGCACACCCTTGATGTCGTCGATCAGGTCGTAGATCACCGAATAGTAGCGGATTTCCACGCCTTCACGCTCGGCGAGCTGCCGGGCCTGGCTGGAGGCGCGGACGTTGAAGCCGAGGATCGGCGAATTCGCCCCCTTGGCCAACATCACGTCGCTCTCGCTGATGGCGCCTGCGCCCGACAGGATGATCCGCGCGCGGACCTCGTCGGTGCCGAGCTTGTCCAGCGAGGACACGATGGCCTCCGCCGAGCCTTGCACGTCGGCCTTGATGATGACCGGCAGCTCGGAAATCTTCTTGTCCTGCAGCTTGGCCATGAAGTCGGCCATGGTGACGCCGCCGGCGACCGGCGAGCCGGCCTTTTCGCGCTTCACCCGGGTCCGGTACTCGGTCAGCTCACGGGCGCGCGCCTCGTTTTCCACCACCGCGAAGGGCTCGCCCGGTGAAGGCGTGCCGTCGAGGCCGAGGATTTCCACCGGCACCGAAGGACCGGCGGTGTCGAGCTGCTCGTCACGCTCGTTGAACAGGGCGCGGACCCGGCCGAAGCTGGAACCGGCCACCACGATGTCGCCGCGCTTCAGCGTGCCGCGCTTGACCAGGACGGTGGAGACCGCACCCCGGCCCCGATCGAGCTTGGCTTCGATGACCGTGCCGTCGGCGGTACGCTCGGGATTGGCCTTCAGGTCCATGACCTCGGCCTGCAGCAGGATGCCCTCGATCAGATCGTCGAGGCCGAGCTTCTGCGTCGCTGAGACCTGGATGGCCTGGGTGTCGCCACCAAGGCTCTCCACGACGATCTCGTGCTGCAGCAGCTCGTTGATCACCCGTTGCGGATCGGCGCCGGGCTTATCAATCTTGTTGATGGCCACGATGATCGGCGCGCCGGAGGCGCGGGCGTGATGGATGGCCTCGATGGTCTGGGGCATGACGCCGTCGTCGGCGGCCACCACCAGGATGACGATGTCGGTGACGTCGGCGCCACGGGCCCGCATCGCCGAGAAGGCGGCGTGGCCAGGGGTGTCCAGGAAGGTGACCGCTTGGCCGCTCTCCAGGCGCACCTGATAGGCGCCGATGTGCTGGGTGATGCCGCCGTGCTCGCCCTTGGCCACGTCGGCCGAACGAAGGGCGTCCAGCAGGCTGGTCTTGCCGTGGTCGACGTGACCCATGACGGCGACGACCGGGGGCCGGGACACCAGGTGATCGTCGAGATCCTCATCGCCGATGAAGCCCTCTTCGACGTCGGCCTCCGACACACGGCGGACGGTGTGGCCAAACTCGGTGGCCACCAGCTCGGCGGTGTCGTTGTCGATGACGTCGTTGATCTTCAGCATCACGCCCTGACGCATCAGGAACTTGATGATCTCCACGCCACGGGTCGCCATCCGGTTGGCGAGTTCCGCCACGGTGATGACGTCGGGAATGATGACTTCGCGCGCGGCGCGGGCCGCTTCCTGGCCGCCGCCCTTGCGCTTTTCGCGCTCACGCTCGCGGGCCCGGCGAACCGAGGCCAGGGAACGCATGCGTTCGACGGCGCTCTCGTCATCACCGGCCACGGCCTGGATGGTGAGGCGGCCTTCGCGGCGCTGCTGCGCGCCCTTGACGCGGGAGATGGCCTTGGTCGGGGCCGCATTGGCCTTGCGGCGCGTATCCTCTTCATCGTCACGACGGGCGATGGTGTCGCCGCCGCCGGGCCGCGGGGCCTGACGGGTGGCGCGCTGAACCTCAGGCGTGGCGGGCGGCGCATTGGGCGTAGGACGCCCTGCGCCGGGACGCGCGCGATCACCGCCACCTTGGGGACGATCGCCCTGCGGACGGTCACCTTGCGGACGATCGGTGCGAGGACCGCGATCGGCGGCCTGCGGCGGACGATCATTTTCACGCGCCGGCGGCCGTTGCTGGCCGCCACCGTCGGCGCGCGGGGCGCGCTGACCGAAGTTCGCGTTCTCGAAACGGCCGGGCGTGCGTTCGGGACGATAGGTCGTCGTCGAAGCGCGGTCATCGCGGCGTTCGCGGCCGGCCTCATAGGGCCGGCGCTGGGCCTGCGCG
>NZ_JBBKVV010000162.1:0-7002 GCF_037968635.1 Phenylobacterium sp. | reverse complement strand
GCACCGGCCGGTACCAGGCCAGCTGCTCGCTGGTGGCCAGGAGCTTGCCGTCGCGGCTCCAGTAGCTGGAGCGTTCGTCCGACGCGCCGCCGCCGCCGACCCGGCCTTCGCATTCGATCAGGATGAAGTCGTCACCGACCTTGGCGAGCTCCTCCTTGGTGGCGTGCAGGTAGACCGTGAGCGACAGGGTGGTGTTGTTGATGGTGCGGCCCAGCGCGTACATGGCGCGCGGCGCGGAATTGTCGGTGACCATGCCCAGCAGGGCCTTGTCCCACGGCCCGCGGCGCGAGCGGACCCAGACGAGGCTGCGGGAATCGCCGCTGACCGGGGGCGGGAAGGTATCCTGGCCCCGGCGTTCGAAGGCCAGGGCGCCGTAGTGCAGGGGCGTGCCCGGGTGGTCGGGGCTGGGGAGGCTTTCCGGCGTCGGGGCGTCGGGGATCCTGGCGAAGGCGAAGGACGGGGTCTCGGGACGGCGCGCCATGGTGACCATGCCGTGGACGCCCACCTGGTCGGAGCCCGCCGCCAGCAGCTCGACTTCCCAGACCCCGATGGAGCCGCCCTGACGCAGGCGCCGTGTGCGGATATCCACCTGGCCCGAGGGCAGGGCGGCGGCGTAGGTGAGGGTCAGCGACAGGGCCTCGCCCACCGCCTCGGGCTCAGCCTCCAGCACCTTGATGAACAGGCCGATGGCGTAGCCGCCCCAGAGCCCGCCGCCGGGGTTCTGCCATTCCGGTCCGGCGAAGGTGGTCCAGCGGCCGGGAGCGACAGGGGTGAGGGCGATGGTGTCGGACTGGGTCATGTCAGGTCTCTAACCCACCGCCGCAGCGTCAGGGAAGACGCCTCGCGGCGCGGGCGAGGTTGGCGATCCGCCAGCGGTGATCCCGGATCGCGAACGCCCAACACATTGCGCCAGGCCCGATGGGGAGTGGACGGAACAGCAGGTTTCCGGCCAAAGAAGCGTCATGGCCTGGACCAAGACCTATGACGAAGCCGAGCCGCAGCGGGTCAACCGCTGGCTGGCCCAGAGCGGGGTGTGCTCGCGCCGCGAAGCCGAGGGGCTGATTCTCCAGGGCCTGGTGAGCATCGACGGCCAGACCGTCGAGGACGCCGGGCGCAAGATCGAGCCGGGTCAGACCCTGGTGCTGAGCGACGGCGCCCAGTCGAAGCTGGAAGCCACCCTGACGGTGGTGATCAACAAGCCGGTGGGGATCGTCTCGGCCCATCCCGAGCCCAACCAGATACCAGCCGTGCGCCTGCTGACCGTCGGCGCCCTGTTCGGCGCCGACGCGGTGATCCCCGGCCTGGAGAACCGGCTGGCCCCGGTCGGGCGCCTGGACATGGACTCGCGTGGCCTGCTGATCCTCTCGGAGGACGGGGTGGTGGCCAAGGCCGTCATCGGGCCGGAGTCGGACCTGGAGAAGGAATACCGGGTCAAGGTCACGGGGCCGATCACCGACAAGAAGCTGGCCATGCTGCGCCACGGCCTGCAACTGGACCGTCGCCAACTGCGCCACGCCAAGGTCACCCTGATCGGCGACCAGATGCTGCGCTTCGTGCTGAAGGAGGGCCGCAACCGCCAGATCCGGCGGATGTGCGACCTGGTGGACCTGCGGGTGGTCGACCTGCAGCGGGTGCGGATCGGTTCGCTGAAACTGGGAGACCTGCCGGAGGGGCGCTGGCGGGCGATCACGCCGCAGGAGCGAGCCGAACTGATCCACCCGCCGGCGCATCCGGAGCGGCTGAAGACACGGCCGCGCACATGATCCTTCTCCCGCAAGGGGAGAAGGGACCCGTTATTCTCAGGCTTCGGCGAGCGCCTTGTCGAGGTTGACCGCGACCTTGTCGATGAAGCCTTCGGTGGTCAGCCAGCCCTGGTTGTCGCCCACCAGCAGGGCCAGGTCCTTGGTCATGGAGCCGCTTTCCACGGTCTCCACGCAGACGCGTTCCAGGGTGCGGGCGAAGCGGTCGAGGGCTTCGTTGCCGTCCAGCTTGGCGCGGTGTTCGAGACCCCGCGTCCAGGCGAAGATCGAGGCGATCGAGTTGGTCGAGGTGCTCTCGCCCTTCTGATGCTGGCGGAAGTGGCGGGTGACGGTGCCGTGGGCGGCCTCGGCCTCCATGGTCTTGCCGTCCGGGGTGATCAGCACCGAGGTCATCAGGCCGAGCGACCCGAAGCCCTGCGCCACCTGGTCGGATTGCACGTCGCCGTCGTAGTTCTTGCAGGCCCAGATGAAGCCGCCGGACCATTTCAGGGCCGAGGCCACCATGTCGTCGATGAGGCGGTGCTCGTAGGTGATGCCGGCTTCCTTGAACTGCGCCGCGTACTCGGCGGCGAAGATCTCGGCGAAGATGTCCTTGAAGCGGCCGTCATAGCCCTTGAGGATCGTGTTCTTGGTCGACAGATACAGCGGATAGGTGCGCTGCAGGGCGTAGGCGAAGGAGGCGTGGGCGAAGTCGCGGATCGAGTCGTCCAGGTTGTACATGGCCATGGCCACGCCGGAGCCGGGATAGTCGAACACCTCGTGCTCGATGACCTGGCCGTCCTTGCCTTCCCACTTGATGGTCATCTTGCCGGGGCCGGGCACCTTGAAGTCGGTGGCGCGGTACTGGTCGCCGAAGGCGTGGCGGCCGATGATGATCGGCTGGGTCCAGCCCGGGATCAGCCGGGGAACGTTCTGGCAGATGATCGGTTCGCGGAAGACGACGCCGCCGAGGATGTTGCGGATCGTGCCGTTGGGCGACTTCCACATCTTCTTCAGGCCGAACTCTTCGACGCGGGCTTCGTCGGGGGTGATGGTCGCGCACTTGATGCCGACGCCGTATTTCAGGATCGCCTCGGCCGACTCGACGGTGATCTTGTCGTCGGTGGCGTCGCGGCTCTCCATGCCCAGGTCGTAATAGGCCAGGTCGATATCGAGATTGGGCAGGATCAGCTTGTCCTTGATCCACTGCCAGATGATGCGGGTCATCTCATCGCCATCGATATCGACGACAGGATTGGCGACTTTGATCTTGGCCATGAGGGCGATGCGCTCCGGGGCGTAAAATTGACTTTGGGGCCGTATACTAGGCGTCGGCCTCGACGCAAAGGGCGCGGAGGGCGCCAGAGCCGTTTAGATGCAAGGCGTTCTCAGCCAAGGAACGCTATTGAACGCCTCTGGTCACGGCGCGCGCGACGTCAGCCACGATCTTCGCGTTCCCGGCATTGTCCAGGGTCGAGCCCGACAGAAAAACCGCCACCGCATAGCGCCGCCCGTCGGGCAGGGTGACGATGCCGATATCGTTGAAGGCGGGGTTCATGCCCTGGTCGGTCCGCGCCGTGCCGGTCTTGTGGGCGAGGCTGGAGCCTGAGGGGAAACCGGCCTTCAACCGATCCTGGCCGGTGGTGGTCTGGGTCATGATCTGCAGCAGCAGCGTCTTCGACGCCGGGGAGATCAGTTCGCCATCGTCCAGCTTGTCGAGGAACGTCAGGACGCCGCGGGGCGTGGCGGTGTCCTGGGGATCGGCAAGATAGGCCGCCGCCGCCCTGCGCCGGGTCGCAGGCGGCACGGTGTTGAAGGCGGCCATATAGGCCTGCTGACCCTTCCAGGCGGGGCGGAAGGAGGCCATGCCGATGCTGTCAGGTTGGAGCTGGCGTTCATAGCGGTCGATGCGCAACTCCTCGATCTTCTCGCCCACCAGCCAGGCGGTGACCGCGCCGGGGCCGCCGATCTTCTTCATCAGCACGTCGGCGGCGGTGTTGTCCGAAGCCCCGGTGGCGGCTGTCAGAAGTTCGCGCACCGTATAGTCGCGCCTGACCGGATAGGCGTCGGCGATGGGGCTGAGCGGGGGGGAGAGGTCCCCCTCGGTGAGGGTGATGGGGTCGTCCAGTCGCAGCCGCCCGGCGTCCACCTCGGCCAGAACGGCGGCGCCCAGGGGCGCCTTGAACACGCTCTGCATAGGGAAGCGGCGTTCGCCGTTGAAGTCCCAGGTTTCGGCGCTTTCCAGGTTCATGAGGCCGACACCGAGCACGCCGGGCCGCGCGCGGTCGGCGATCTCCGACACCTCGGTGGTGAGTTTGGCCAGGTTCAGGGGCGGGGTCTGCGACGCCCGTTGAGGTGAGCCGGAGCCGCAGGCGGCCAGGGCCAGGGACGCGATGGAGAGCACAAGGGGGAGACGCATGTGGCGACCTTAGCGCAAAGCGCTCTTGCCATTCAGGGCGCAAGGGATTGAAAACGCGCCATGTCCACAGGTTCCCCGCCCTGCATCATCCTCAATGCGCCCCAACTCGCCCAGAACATCGGCGCGGTGGCGCGCGCCATGGCCAATTTCGGCTTGGCCGACCTGCGCCTGGTCAATCCCCGCGACGGCTGGCCGCAGGAGCGCGCCTGGTCGTCGGCCTCGGGCGCCGAGTGGCCGCTGAACGCCGCCCGGGTCTATGACAGCGTCGAGGCCGCCATCGCCGACCTGCACCTGGTCTATGCGACGACGGCGAGACCCCGGGAACTGCAGCTTCCCATTCTCACCCCGCGCGAGGCGGCCGGAAATCTGATCCACGAGGTGGGCGAGGGCCGCAATGTCGGCCTGCTGTTCGGCGGCGAGCGGGCGGGTCTGGAAACCGCCGACATCGCGCTGTGCCAGGCGGTGGTGACTCTGCCCATCGATCCGCGCTTCCGGTCGCTGAACCTGGCCCAGGCGGTGATCATCCTGGCCTATGAGTGGCGCATGACCCAGGCGACCGGCGCGCCGGCCATCTTCCGCGACGGCCCGCCGCCGGCTGAGGCGGCCGCCATGCAGGGGTTGTACGACCATTTCGAGAGTGAGCTGGAGGCCGCCGGTTTCTTCCATCCGCCGGAGAAGAAACCTTCGATGATGCAGAACCTGCGCTCGGCGCTCGGCCGCGCCCGGTTCTCCGACCAGGAGGTGCGCACCTTCCGCGGCGTCGTCACCGCCCTATCTAAGGGCCGCGGCCGGGCCCTGCACAAGCTCGCCCGCGAAAAGGCCAAGCAAGACACGGAGTAGGCGTCATGGACTTTGCGGCCTTCCTGCGCGCCTTGCCGATCCCGATCCTGCAGGCGCCGATGGTGGGCGCCTCCTCACCGGAGATGGCGGTGGCGGTCAGCAAGGCCGGTGGTCTCGGCGCGCTGGGGGCAGGGGGCCTGGCGCCCGCCGATATCGAGCCGGCAGTGGCGGCCCTGAGAGCCGCAACGGACCGGCCGTTCGGCGTGAACCTGTTCATCAACCCGGCGGCCCGCCCTGGCGCGGAGGTGGTGGACGGCGCCCTTGAGCGCCTCGCCCCCTGGTACGCCGAGATCGGCGCAGACCTGCCGGCGGCGCCCAACGACTTCGCGCCGGGCTTCGAAGGCCAGTTCGCCGCCCTGGTGCGCGCGGCGCCGGCGGTGGCCTCCTTCACCTTCTCCATCCTGACGCAGGACCAGGTGGACGCCCTGCATGCGGCGGGCAGCTACGTGGTCGGGACGGCCACCACGGTGGCGGAAGCCCGCGCCTGGGCTGCTGTCGGGGCAGACGGGATCAGCGCCCAGGGCTCCGAGGCGGGCGGCCATCGCGGCCACTTCCTGGCGGAGACTGAAAGTAGCCTGGTGGGGACCATGGCGCTGGTCGCCACCATCCGCGCCGCCGTCGACACTCCGGTGATCGCGGCGGGCGGCATCATGGACGGACGCGGCGTGGCCGCCGCCCTGGCTCTGGGCGCCAACGCGGTCCAGATGGGCACGGCTTTCCTGCTGGCCGACCAGACGGCGGTGAGCGCGCCTTGGCGCAGCGCTCTGGAGGCCGCCGGCGACGATCCGACCCGTCTCACGCGGGCCTTCACCGGCCGCCATGCGCGCGGGATCGAGAACCGCTTCATGGCGCAGATGCGAGGCGTCGAGGACGAGGTCCCGGCCTATCCGGTCCAGAACCGCTTGACCCAGCCGCTGCGCGCCGCCGCGGCCAAGGCCGGGCAGGCCGAGATGCTGTCGCTGTGGGCGGGGCAGGGCGTAAGGCTTGCGAAGCCGGGTGATGCGGGCGAGATGGTCGGTAAATGGTGGGAGGAGGCCAAGGTCGCCTCCCGGGACCTGGCGGAGCGGCTGGGCCAGTAGGGGGAACGAAAATGGCGAAGACTGACCTGGCCGCCTTGCAGGCCGCCGCCCGCGACGCCTGGCTCTTCACCCTGCCGCTGGTGGAGATCGCCACCACCCGGGCTCGGGGGCAGGCCAATGGCTCGCCGATGAACGTCTTTGGTCACATGCGCCGGCTGGCCGACCACAGGGCGCGCGCGGTGACGACGCCCAACAACGACACCTTTTATTCTACCGCCCAGGTGGACCTCTCCCAAGGGCCGGTGACGATCAATGTCCCGGCCACCGGAGAGCGCTATTTCTCGCTGGCCCTGATGGACTCCTACACCAACAATTTCGCGATCCTGGGGACGCGGACCACCGGGCCGGATGGCGGGATCTTCACCCTGGTCGGCCCGACCGACGCCGCCGAAGGCCCCAATGTGGTCCGCTCGCCCACCAACCACGTCTGGGCGCTGGCCCGCATCCTGGTCGACGGCCCGCACGACGTGGACGGCGCCAAGGCCGTGCAGCACGGTCTCTCCATGCAGGGGCCGGCCGCCACGCCGCCGGGTCCCTTCGCCCATCGCGGCGCGTCCTGGGCGGAGTATTTCGCGACCGCCGCGCAGTTGATGGCGCTGAACCCGCCCCAGGTCTCCGACCGCGCCTTACTGGCCGGCATGGCGCCGCTGGGTCTGGCGGACTTCGACGCCACGCGGTTCTCCGCCGAAGAAGTCGCCGCCATCGAGGCCGGCGTCGCCGAGGCCCGCATCGCCGCGCGCAAGGGCGGTCTTTCCGGCGCGGGCTTTACGGACGGCTGGTCCTACCCCTCGGCGCGGCTCGGCGACTTCGCCCAGGACTACGGCCTGCGCGCCTCGGTGGCGGTCTCGGGCCTGGCCGCCCTGCCCCCGGCCGAGGCCATGTACATGCGGGCCGAAGGCGACCTGCCGGGCGCCCTCTTCGACGG
>NZ_JBBKVV010000161.1:0-5987 GCF_037968635.1 Phenylobacterium sp. | reverse complement strand
CCGGCCGCCAAGGCCGTTTTCGCCGATCGCCTGGAGGCGCTGGCCAATTCCCGCGGCGACGTCCGCGCCGCCGCAAAACTCGGCAAGCTGAAGATTCCGCCCCTGGGCGTGGCCGTCATCTCGCGGCCCAAGGCCGGCGAAATCCCCGAATGGGAGCAGTTGCTCTCGGCGGGAGCCGTCTGCACCACCCTGCTCTATGCCGCCCAGGCCCTAGGCTACGGAGCTAACTGGATTACTGATTGGTACGCCTATGACGACGAAGCCAAGGCGATACTGGGCCTCGAGCCGGACGAGAGGGTGGCCGGCTATATCTTCCTGGGCACCACGAAAGAGCCGCCGCAGGAGCGGGAGAGGCCCGACCTGACCGGCCTTGTCACCGCTTGGCGGCCCTGAAACACAACGGCCGGACGGCGAAGGGTCGCCGCCCGGCCTGAAGTGTGACACGCCCGAGGAGAGTTGGGCGGTAGAGCCATACTCCATTTGAACGGCGTCGGCTAGTCGACGGTTGATTCGCGCCCGCCGCCGCCTCCTCGAGACTCACCAGGCGGCGAGAGACCGGAAGATCTCCAGGACCATCAACTCCTGTTTTACTGTAGCGCTTGAGTGTTGACGGCCCAATACATGCTTGCGGCGCTCAGAACCCTGCCACACCGCTCCGAAATCTCGTCAGCCCCGGCCACGATAGGGCGCGACACCTTGATCCGGGAGCCACAGCCCGGCGGGCGCTGCGCCGCTCTGCCAGAAGACATCGATGGGAATGCCGCCGCGGGGGAACCAATAGCCACCGATCCTTAGCCACACGGGCTCAGCCACCTCGACGATCTTGCGGCCAATGGCTACCGTGCAGTCCTCGTGGAAGGCGCCGTGATTGCGGAAGGCCCCAAGATAGAGCTTCAGAGACTTGCTCTCGATCAGCCACGGACCCGGCGCATAGTCGATCACCAGATGGGCGAAGTCGGGCTGTCCGGTCACCGGGCATAGGGAGGTGAACTCTGGAATCGTGAAGCGCGCCAGATACAGGGTGTCAGCCTGCGGATTGGCGACCCGCTCCAGAACGGCATCTTCGAGCGAGTCAAAGCCGCGAACCTCGCGGCCGAGTTGGGTGAGTTGGATCTCGTCCATGCCGCGCGCTTTACGCCGCGCGGGCCGCGCCCGCAACCGAGACTCCGGCGCGGCGAGGCGTTATCACGGCGAAATGCATCAGTGAGAGGACGCGGGATGAACGGCAAGGATTTCCAAGATTTCGTGGTGGTGGTGACCGGCGCCTCCACGGGGCTCGGGCGCGCCATCGCTGTCGAGACCGCCAGCCGCGGGGCCCAGGCGGTGATCGTCAACTACGCCTCCAGCGCCGACGAGGCCGCCGAGACCGGCCGCCAGGTCGAGGCCCACGGGGCCAAGGCCGTGCTCGTGCAGGGTGATGTCGCCTCCGACGACGACTGCCACAGGATCGTCGCCGCCGCCGCACCCTTCGGCCGCATCGATGCTCTGTTCAACAATGCCGGCGTGACGAAGTTTGCGCCCAACCACGCCGACCTGGACGCCGTGACCGCTGACGACTTCCTGCGCCTCTATAGCGTGAACGTGGTGGGGGCCTATCAGATGGTCCGCGCCGCGCGGTCCCTGCTGGAGGCGGCCCCTCAGCCCGGCGCGGTGGTCAATACCTCCTCCATCGCCGGCGTCGCCGGGATCGGCTCCTCGGTGCCCTATGCGGCCTCGAAGGGCGCGCTGACCACAATGACCCTGTCCCTCGCCCGGGCGCTCGCCCCCAAGATTCGCGTAAACGCCATCTGCCCCGGATTCATCGACACGCCCTGGTTCGGCAAGGGCGTGGGGGCCGAGCGCGCTCAGAAGATGCGCGACGGCGCCGCCGCCTCCACGCCGCTCAAGGCGGCATCGAGCGCCGAGGATATCGCCGGCGCCGCCGTCTTTCTGGCCGCGCCTGCTTCGAAACACGTCACCGGAGAGACCTTGCTGGTGGATGCCGGGTCTCACCTGAACTATTCGCCGCTGGCGATGCGTTGAGGCTTGACCAACTGCGGCGAGGCGTGGCGCCTAAGGCACAGCTTGGCGCCTATTTTGACGGCGCCCCACTCCGTTAACGCACAAATTCCACGCAGCGAGTAGCAAGGGGCCGCTGCAGCTCCGCCTCGCGTTGATCTGAAGGCCTCCAACTGGCGATCTCGGGCGACGGTTGGGCGAAGCTCGGCTGGATATAAGGGGATAACGAAAATGAACGTTCTGAAGACCATGCTTCTCGCCGCTGCGGCCACCGCCGCCATGGGTGGAAGCGCCCTCGCCGCCGATGACGACATCGCGCTGTCCTTCAACCTCGGCGCCGCCACGGACTACGTGTTCCGCGGTGTCAGCCAGACCGACAACGAAGGCCAGATCTACGGTGGCGCTGACGCCACCCTGTACGGCATCGGTTATGCCGGCGTCTGGATCTCCAATGTGGAATTCGGCAACGGCACAGACCTGGAGTACGACATCTACGCTGGCATCAAGCCGACCGTCGGCGTCGTGAACCTCGACCTCGGGGTCTACTACTACGGCTACACCAACCAGCCGACCGGCAGCCACGAAGACTACGTCGAGTACAAGGCCGCGGCCTCGACCGCCGTTGGTCCGGCCACTGTCGGCGCCCTGGTGTTCTATTCGCCGGAGTTCTTCGGCAAGACCGGCAAGGCCACCTATTACGAAATCAATGGCGCCGTTCCCGTCGCCGAAAAGGTCTCGGTCTCGGGCGCTGTCGGTCACCAGGAAATCGAAGGTCCTGCCGACTACAACACCTGGAACCTGGGCGTGAGCTACGCCCTGAACGACAACGTGGGCTTCGACCTGCGCTATCACGACACCGACGAACACAGCTTCGGCGACATCTACGAAGCCAAGGTCGTTGTCGGCGTGAAGGCCAGCTTCTAAACACCTCAACACTCTGCCTTCTGGGAAAGCCGCCCCCTCGCTGGGGGCGGCTTTTCTGTTTCCGCGGCGCGCCGTGCGGGCCAACCGGTTTCCACCCCCGGACGCCCTCCTGCCTGTTCTCAATTCGCCGCGTGCGAAGGGCCGCACATCCCCAAGCGCTTCCAGGCGGAAAGCGCCCGCGGCGGGAGTTTCATTGGACCGTCGCGCCCACCCCTCTATGGTGCTGGTTAGGACGGTCGGAGCGGAGTGCGATTCATGGAGCAGATGACCAACCGAGCCCAGACCATCGTCGTTGATACGCTGATCGCGGCTGCGGCCTTCCTCCTCGCCTATCTGCTGTCATCGGCCCGCACCCTGGGCCTGGACGATGGCGATCTCTCCGCCCTCAATGTCGCGCAGTTCATCGGTCTCTACGCCGCCCTGGCCTGCGTGTTCTCCACGGTGTTTCGGCGCGAACTGTCGCCCTGGCGCTATGTCTCCATTCCCGACGCTCTGGTGCTGGCCAGGACAGCCGTCCTCACCGCCGGGGTCTTCCTCCTGGCGGTGTTCGTGATCGATCGGGCCAGCGGCCTGCCGCGCTCGGTCCTGGCCATGGCCACCATATTCCAGATGACCGGCTCCATGGGCGCGCGGATCATGCGCCGCGCCCTGCACGAGCATGCTTTGGACAGCTTCGCCCCGCTGAAATCAATCCGCGACCGTACCCCCCAGGCCCCCTCCCTGCTGCTGATCGGGCCGATGGCGCTGGCCGACACCTATCTGCGCGACGTGGCGCGGCGTCACGACCACGCCTGGACCGCGGTCGGGATCGTTGGGCCCGATGCCCGCGACGTGGGCCAGCAAGTCCGAGGTGTCTGCATCATCGAGTGCATCGACAACCTCGATGCCGCCCTGGCGGACCTGCGGCGTTGGAACCGCTATCCCCGGGCCATTCTGTTCCTGGACGAGCCAGGGCGACTGAAGGGCTTCACCGCCGATCAGCTTGGACGGCTGAAGAACGACGGCATCCGCCTTCTGCGCCTGCCCTCCATCGTCGAACTGTCCCAGCATGAGGGCATGGCCCTGCTGCCTATGCGCGAAATCAGCGTCGAGGAACTGCTGGCTCGCGAGCCCATCGAGTTGGACCACGAGGCCGTGAAGGCCCTTATCCGTGGCCGCCGGGTCCTGATCACCGGGGCCGGCGGTTCGATCGGCGCCGAACTGGTGCGTCAGGTCGCCGCCTACCAGGCCGCCCACGTCACCATGCTCGACTTTTCGGAGACCTCGCTGTTCGAGATCGACCGCGAACTGGGCGAGACCTTCCCCAACTTGTCGCGGCACGCAGCCCTGGTGGACGTGCGCAACGCGACCCGCGTCGCCGACTGCTTCCAGCAGCAGAAGCCAGACTTGGTCTTCCATGCTGCGGCGCTCAAGCACGTGTCCATGGTCGAGCGTCACCCCCGCGAGGGGGTGTTGACCAATGTGGTGGGCACCTGGAACGTGGCCGAAGGCGCACGTGGCTGCGGCGCGGCTCAGATGGTGTTGATTTCCACCGACAAGGCCGTCGATCCCTCCAACGTCATGGGCGCAACCAAACGTTTGGCCGAGGCGGTGATCCAGGCCCAGCAGAGCGGCGGGGGCACACGCTTCTCCGCAGTGCGATTCGGCAATGTGCTCGGCTCGGCCGGCTCGGTGGTGCCGATTTTCAAGTCACAGATCGATCGCGGCGGCCCGGTGACCGTGACCCATGAGGACATGGCCCGGTTCTTCATGACCATTCCCGAGGCCGCCCAGCTTGTCCTGCATGCCACCGCCACCTGCGCCGAGGGCGCCGACGCGACTCACGCCCGCCTTTTCCTGTTGGAGATGGGCGAACCCGTGCGGATCATGGACCTCGCCCGCCAGATGATCGCTCTATCGGGCCGCACCCCCGGCAAGGACATCGAGATCGAGATCACCGGCCTGCGTCCCGGCGAGAAGCTGACCGAAGCCCTGCTGGACGAGACCGAGCGCTCCCTGCCTTGCGCGCCCAAGGTGATGGAGGTTGTCTCCTCCTCCGCCCTGCGGATCACCGCCAACCATCTGCTGGATCTCGAAGGCCTCGCCGACAAAGGCGATGTTGAAGACGTGCGACGCGCGCTTTTCGATCTGGTCGCCCAGATCCGTGGCGAGAAGCCCGGCTCGGCGCCGGCCCTGCGGGTCGTGGCCAACCGCTAGACGTCGGGCCACCGGCGATCAGCCCGAACGATCACCTCGCATAGCGTTAAGAGAGATTCATGGCGGTTATCCTGGTTACCGGATCGGCGGGCTTCATTGGCTCGCACACGGCTCATCGGCTGCTCGACCGCGGCGATCAGGTGGTGGGTCTCGATGACCTGAACGCCTATTACGATCCGACGTTGAAGCAGGCGCGCCTGGCCCGCCTGGAAGCCCGCGAGGGCTATCGCCACGCCAAGATTGATCTGGCTGACCGCGAGGCGGTGGCCAAGCTGTTCGCCGAGACCAAGCCCGACGGAGTGATCAACCTCGCCGCCCAGGCCGGCGTCCGATACAGCCTGGAGAACCCCGAGGCCTATGTCGACGCCAACGTCGTCGGTTTCCTCAACATCCTGGAGGGTTGCCGGGCGGTGCAGCCCAAGCACCTGGTCTTCGCCTCAACCAGCTCGGTCTACGGCGCCAACGGCAAGCTGCCCTTCTCGGTGGGCGACGCCGTCCACCATCCCATCACCCTCTATGCGGCCACCAAGCTCGCCAACGAGTCCATGGCCCATTCCTACGCCCATCTGTTTGGCATCCCCTCCACGGGCTTCCGGTTCTTCACCGTCTACGGCCCCTGGGGCCGGCCCGACATGGCGCTGTTCAAGTTCACCGAGGCCATCCTCAAGGGCGCGCCCATCGACGTCTACGGCGAGGGCAAGATGCAGCGTGACTTCACCTATGTGGACGACATCGTCTCAGGCGTCGTGGCCGCCCTGGACCGGCCCGCCACGATCGATCTCGCCTGGAACCCGCTTGCGCCAAATCCCGCCACCAGCGGCGTCGCCCCCTGGCGCATCCTCAACCTCGGCAACAGCCAGAGGGTCGAG
>NZ_JBBKVV010000160.1:0-4295 GCF_037968635.1 Phenylobacterium sp. | reverse complement strand
GGCGCTGATGATCGGGCTGATCATCCTCGCCACCTCGTTCTTCTTCGTCGACATCACGATCCAGCACCCGGTCTGGATGTTCGCCTTCCTGGTGATCACCTGCCTGTCGTTTTCGCTGTTCGGGTTCATCATCGGCATCTGGGCGAAGAATTTCGAGCAGTTGCAGATGGTGCCGATGCTGGTGGTGACGCCGCTCGTGTTCCTCGGCGGGTCGTTCTACTCGATCGACATGCTGCCGGGCGTCTGGCAAACCGTCGCGCTCTTCAACCCGGTGGTCTATCTGGTCTCGGGATTCCGCTGGGCCTTCTACGACAAGTCAGACGTCGGGGTCGGGATCAGTTTGGCGGCCACCTTCGGCTTCATGCTGCTGTGTCTGGCGGCCATCACCTGGATCTTCAAGACCGGGTACAAGCTGAAGACGTAGTCTCAAGGTCGCGCTAGCTTGGCCGTCTCAGTGCGCGCGGCCATGGCGAAAAGATGGACCACGAACCTCACGAACCCCACGAACGGGTGCTCTATCCGGATGAGGTGTTTGCGATCCAGGGCGCGATCTTCGATGTGAATCGCGAGATGGGCGCGGGGTTTCTTGAGGCTGTCTATCAGGAGTGTCTCGCGCTCGAATTCACGGCGCGCGGCATCCCCTTCGTCGCGTCTCCGCCCCTGGAGCTGACCTACAAGGGCACGACCCCGCGCCAAGCGTACGTGCCCGACTTCGTCTGCTATGGCCGCATCATCATTGAATTGAAGGCCACGAAGGACCTGGTCCCGGAGCATCGAGCCCAGGTGATCAACTATCTCAACGCCGCCGGCATGAGGCTCGGCCTGCTGGTCAACTTTGGATGCACGCCAAAGGCGCGCATCGAGCGGCTCATTCTCTGACTCAATGTTCGTGTCGTTCGTGAGGTTCGTGGTCAATCTTCTTGCAGCCGCCGCGGCAAGCGCGGCCTCGCAGATGACCCTACTCGTCCTCGTCGAAGCGGTTGGCCACCAGCTGTTCCAGGGCGTCCAGCGCCGCCTGCGCCTCTGCGCCCTCGGCCTGGATCTCGATGGAGGCGCCGGGGCCGGCGGCCAGCATCATCAGGCCCATGATCGAGCGGGCGTCGACGGTCGAACCGTCCTTGGAGACCGTCACCTCGGCGTCGAAGGTCGAGGCCATCTTGACGAACTTGGCCGAGGCCCGCGCGTGCAGGCCCCGCTTATTGACGATTTCGACCGAGCGGCTCGCGGTCATTTCTCGCCGGCCAGCACGTAGGAGGCGACGGAGATGTACTTGCGGCCGGCCTCCTGGGCGTGGGCCACACAGTCCTGCAGCGGCAGCTTTGTGCGGACGCTGGCCAGCTTGATCAGCATCGGCAGGTTCAGGCCCGCGATCACCTCGGCCTTGGTCTGCTCCATGACGGAGATCGCCAGGTTGGAGGGCGTGCCCCCGAACATGTCGGTGAGCAGGATGACCCCGTCGCCGGTGTCCACGCGTCCGCAGGCCGACAGGATATCCTGGCGGCGCTTTTCCATGTCGTCCTCAGGCCCGATGCAGATGGAAGCGACCGCGGTTTGCGGGCCCACCACATGCTCCATGGCGAAGACGAATTCCTCGGCCAAGCGCCCGTGTGTAACGATCACGAGGCCGATCATGCCAACTCTCTCAACGGGAATCCCCACCCGGCCGCGGCGAAACGCCGGCCGCGAGGCCGCCTAGATACGCTCCTTATTGGCCACGTCCAAGGTGTCGTAACGCGCGACTCAGTTTCGCAGGGGCCGAAGACTCAAGCAGCGCGAGAGTGATGAGGGGCAGCCTCAACCCGAAGTCGTCGATGAAGGCCGGTTCCGGGATGCGGTCCGGGATTCCGGCGCGGACGCAAAGGTTGACCCGGCACCAGGTCAGTGCGGACTCGGCCAGCACGTCCAGGCCCCGCACCTCGATCCGGCCCGACAGGGTTTCCGGAGCGCGGCCATAGAGGCGGCCGGCCGAAGTCCAAAGCTCCACGCGGTCGTCGGCCACCAGCGCGAAGCCGATATCCAGGCAGCGGACCGCCAGGTCGCTCTTGCCGGAGCCGGAAGCCCCCAGGACCAGGGCGCCGCGCCAGCCACCGTCGATGAAGGCCGCGATCAATCCGGCGTGATGAATCACCTTCGCGCTTCCGGCAGGACAACGGTGAAGCGCGCGCCGGCGACAGCGCCGTCTGCTCCAGCGCGGTTTTCCGCGTGGATGGTCCCCCCCTGGGCGGCGACGATCTGGCGGGCGATGGAGAGGCCGAGACCTGAATTGCCGCCGAAGGCCGCGCCCTTGGGCCGGGATGTGTAGAACCGCTCGAACACGGTTTCCAGGTTGTCGGGCGGGATGCCTGGACCATCGTCCTCCACGGCGATGGTGGCCTCGCCCTTGTTGCGTTCCAGGCTGACCCTGACCTCGCCGCCCGACGGACTGAAGGAGCGGGCGTTGTCCACCAGGTTGCGGAACACCTGGCCAAGGGGGCCTTCGCGGCCGGAGACCATGATCGGCTCCAGCACCTCGGCCGGGGTATAGGCGACGGTGGGTTCGCCTGGCTTGGTGGTGTCCTGATAGAGCTGCACCACCTCGCCGATCAGGTGGCCCAGGTCGAAGGCCTTGGGGTCTTCCCGCGAGAGTTCGGCGTCCAGCCGTGAGGCGTTGGAAATGTCTGTGACCAGCCGGTCCAGGCGGGTGACGTCCTGCTGCAGGATGTTCATCAGCCGCGCCTGGGCTACGGGATCCTTCACCAGTTCCAGAGTTTCCACCGCCGAACGCAGGGAGGTGAGCGGGTTCTTGATTTCGTGGGCCACGTCGGCGGCGAACCGCTCGATGGCGTCCATCCGCTCGCTCAGCACGTGGGTCATGTCCTGCAGGGATCGGGTCAGGTCCCCCAGTTCGTCGTCGCGCTTGGCGATGTCGGGCAGGGAGATGGAGCGCGCCCGGCTCAGTCGCACCCGGTCGGCGGCCCGCGCCAGGCGGCGAACCGGCTGGGCGATCAGGTTGTTGAGCAGCAGGGAGGAGGCAAGCGTCACCCCGATGGCGATCAGGATGAACGGGATCAGGGCCACCCGCTCGCGGGCGATGATCTCGTCCACATCGCTGGCCTCAAGGGTCAGGACCCCCAGCACCGCCTGGACGTGCTGGATGGGGATGGAGACCGAAACCACCCGCTCCCCGTCGTCGCCGGCGCGCATCCCCGACCAATGCTTGCCGTCCAGGGCCTGGGCGACCTCGAAGGCCAGCGCCTTCTTCACGCCCGGCTGCGGGGCCGGGGGTTTGCGCGGTTGGTTGAGCTGCAGGGAGAAGCCCGGCGCGTCGTCGCGGGCCCGGGCGGGCGGCAGGACCTTCCACTCCACCCGGTCGGCCACCCAGTAGCTGTCGGCGATCAGCCGGCCCTTGCTGTCGAACAGCCGCGCTCGCTGGGTGCGGGGGTTCGACAGCAGCTGCAGGATCTGGCTGGCATAGGCGCCGTCCATGGCCGGCAGGGGTTCGCCCACCGTGGCCGCCTGGTCGATGATGGTGGCCATCAGCTCACCCTGGGTGGTCAGGCTGTCGATCCGGGCGTTCACCAGCCCGCGCCGCAGTTCGTTGAGCACCAGGGCCCCGGAGATCAGGATCGTCAGGCCCAGCAGGTTGAGCACGATGATGAGCCGCCCCAGGCGCGAGCCTGGCAGCCAGCTGAACCATGAGGACAGCCGTCCCGGGTCAGGTCTCGCGGTATCGGTATCCGACGCCATAAAGGGTCTCGATGCCGTCGAACTCAGGGTCGACCTCGCGGAACTTCTTCCGCATGCGCTTGATGTGGCTATCGATGGTCCGGTCGTCGACATAGACCTGATCGTCGTAGGCGGCGTCCATCAGGTTGTCGCGGCTCTTCACGAAGCCGGGCCGCTGGGCGAGGGACTGCAGCAGCAGGAACTCGGTCACCGTCAGCTTCACCGGCTTGCCTTCCCACAGGCAGTCGTGACGGGCGGGGTCCAGGGTCAGCTTGCCGCGCTTCAGCGCGCGCGCGCTGGCGTCGCCGGGAACCGCGAGGGCCTCCTCGGCGTCGGCGCCGGCCCGGCGCAGCACCGCCTTCACCCGCTCGATCAGCAGGCGCTGGCTGAAGGGCTTGTGCATGTAGTCGTCGGCGCCGAGGTTGAAGCCGAGGATCTCGTCGATCTCCTCGTCCTTGGACGTCAGGATACTCACCGGCAGGTCCGATGTCCGGCGCAGGCGGCGCAGCACCTCCATGCCGTCCATGCGGGGCATCTTCACGTCGAGGATGGCGAGGTCCGGCGGATCGTTTTCCAGCGCAGCGAGACCC
>NZ_JBBKVV010000159.1:0-3914 GCF_037968635.1 Phenylobacterium sp. | reverse complement strand
AGCCCCATCTGGGTCAACGCCGCCTGGCTGGCCGCCGTCGACGCCGCCAGCCTGGACGACGCCGCCGCCAAGGGCTTGAGCTTCGACAAGGCCGCCGACGTCCTGGCCGCCGAGGCCGCCAACCTGGGCCGCAAGCGCGAGGCCCTGCGCTGGTCGTCCTTCGCCGGCCGCCGTCGCGCCTTCCAGATCACCGCCCAGCCGCTGGAGGGCGGCGGCGTCGGGGTCTGGACCGAGGACGTCAGCGAGCTGGAAGAACTGCGCGAGGCCCTGAAACGCCACGTCGAGGCCCACGACGAGACGCTGAACCACATCGCCGACGCGGTCGCCATCTTCTCCAAGACCAAGCGGCTGATCTTCCACAACACCGCCTTCGCCGACCTCTGGGGCCTGGAGCCCGCCTGGCTGGCCGAGCGCCCGACCCACGCCGAGATCCTCGACCGCCTGCGCCAGCGCCGCCGCCTGCCCGAGACCGCCGACTATGTGAAGTGGAAGGCCAGCGAACTGGACCGCTACGAGGCGCTGGACGCCAGCCCCGACGACATGTGGTCGATCCCCGACGGTCGCACGCTCAAGGTCGGACGCCAGGTCCATCCGCTGGGCGGCATCGTCCTGCTGTTCTCCGACATCACCGGCGAGCTGCGTCTGAAGGCCCAGTACAACGCGCTCATCCAGGTGCAGCAGGCCACCCTGGACAAGCTCAACGACGCCGTGGCCGTGTTCGGCGCCGACGGCCGCCTGCGCCTGCACAACGAGGCCTTTGAGCGGTTCTGGAACATCAGCCCGCAACAGCTGGAGCTGGCCCACGACTTCGAGGGCGTCGTCGAGCTCTGCATTCCGCGCCTGCACGACATGGGCTTCTGGCGCGAACTCAAGGGCCGGGTCGCCGACACCGACCCCGCGGCGCGGGCCCCCATCTCCGGCGAGGTGAAGACCAGCGACAGCCGCATCGTGGTCTATCAGTCGCGCCCCCTGCCCGACGGCGCGACCCTGATCGCCTTCGGCGACGTCACCGACGCCCGCAAGCTAGAGTCAGCCCTCGCCGACCGTTCCGCGGCGCTGGCCGAAACCGAGCGGCTGAAGCGCGACTTCGTGGGCAACGTCTCCTATGAGCTGCGCACCCCGCTCACCACCATCATCGGCTATTCCGAACTGCTGGAGCGCTCGGGCGAGAACCTGTCGGAGCGCGGCCGCAGTCACGCCGCCGCCGTGCGCTCAGCCGCCACCCAGCTGGCCCGCTCCATCGACGACGTGCTGGACATGGCCCAGATCGACGCCGACGAGATGGCGCTGGACCTGGCCGACGTCCACGTCGCCGAGCTGGTGAACGCCGCCGCCGCCCGCCGCGCCGACGAGGCCGCCGCCGCCCAGGTGACCGTGAAGGTGGAATATCCCGACGACATCGGCGTCATCCGCGGCGACATCAAGCGCCTGGCCCAGACCCTGGACCACCTCACCGAGAACGCCATCCGCCAGACCCCGCCCCAGGGGACCGTCACCATCTCCGCCCGCCGGGCGCTCGGCGAGATCCAGCTGCAGGTCTCCGACACTGGCCGCGGCATTCCCTTCCACGTCCAGGCGCACATCTTCGACCGCTTCATCGGCCGCGAACGTGGCGGCCCCGGCTTGGGCCTGGCCCTGGTGAAGTCCCTGGTGGAGCTGCACGGCGGCTGGGTGGCCCTGGAGAGCGAGCCCGGCGCCGGCGCCACCTTCACCTGCCACCTGCCCGAGGAAGCCCAAGGGGCGGCGGGCCATCCCGAGCTGGGTTTCTAAAGAACCAGGTGAAACCTGCCCAAAGCCCCTGCTAGTCTGGCGTCAGCTCAGAAAAACGGAACAGGGACCAAGGGAAATGATCAAGACCAGGATTACGGAGATGTTCGGCGTCGAGACGCCGCTCGTCATGGGCGGCATGACCGGCGTCGGCTACGCCCGCCTGGTGGCCGCCGTCGCCAACGCCGGGGCGCTGGGCTTCATCACCGCCCACCATTCCAGCAACAAGCAGGAGCTGCTGGACGAGATCGAGCTGTGCCGCAGCCTCACCGACAAGCCGTTCGGGGTGAACCTCACCCTGCTGCCGTCGCTGAACAAGATTCCCTATGACGAGTACCGCGAGGCCATCATCGAGAGCGGCATCAAGATCGTCGAGACCGCCGGCCGCAATCCCACCGACCACCTGCCCGCCTTCAAGGAGGCCGGGGTGAAGGTCATCCACAAGTGCACCTCGGTCCGCCACGCGGTGACCGCCGTGCGCCACGGCGTGGATATCGTCTCCATCGACGGCTTCGAGTGCGCCGGTCATCCGGGCGAGGACGATGTCGGCCTGATCGTCCTGCTGCCGGCCACGGTGGACGCGCTGGGCGACGTGCCGGTGATCGCCTCGGGCGGCATGGCCGACGGCCGCAGCCTGGCCGCGGCCCTGATGCTGGGCGCCGACGGGGTCAATATGGGCACCCGCTTCATGGCCACCCAGGAATGCGCCATCCATGAGAACGTGAAGAAGAAGATCGTCGAGAACACCGAGCGCGACACCCTGCTCACCAACCGCACCCTGCGCAACACCAGCCGCGTGGCCCGCAACGCGGTGTCCGAAGAGGTGGTGGCGATCCAGCAGGACTCGACCAAGACCATCGAGGACGTGCGCCACCTGGTGGCCGGTGTCCGCGGCCGCACCAACGTCATGGGCGCCGGCGACACCGACGGCGGCATCTGGACCGTCGGCCAGAGCCAGGGCCTGATCCACGATATCCCCACCTGCCAGGACATGGTGGCCAACATCATGCGCCAGGCCGAACAGGTCCTCACCAAGAACGCCCAGCGGGTGGTGGTGAGCGCGTAGCCGAAATAGCGCCCCTTCTCCCCTTGCGGGGTCGAGAGCGGCGCTTCGCCAAATCGTTGGCGAAACGCATAGCCGGACAAGCGGTCCGGCTCGCTCTCGACGGTGGCCGCTCGGAGAGCGGTCGGATGAGGGGTCACGCTCCCCTCTCCGGCCGCATCCAACCGCCCAAACCCGACAGGTCTATCAACCCCTCATCCGACCCTGGTCCGCAGGGCCACCTTCTCCCGCAAGGGGAGAAGGAAAACAGATCGCCCATGCCCCGCATCGCCGCCGCCCAGACGCCTGACTTCCGCGAGGACGTCGACTCCGCCCTCGCCTACGCCCTGACGGTGATCGCCGACGCCACCGCCCGGGGCGCCGACCTGCTGGTCTTCCCGGAAGGCTACCTGCAGGGCTACCTCACCGACGAACCCCTGGCGCGGCGCCACGCCCTGGATCTCGCGGGCCCCGCCTTCGCCGCGATCCTCGCCCGCCTGCCACCCACCGGCCCCACGATCGTTCTCGGCCTCATCGAGGAGGAGCACGGAGCCCTCTTCAACACCACCGCCGTCATCGCCCACGGCGCCCTGCTGGGCCGCTGCCGCAAGACCCACCTGCTGGCCGGCGAGACCTGCTTCACCCCCGGAACCGACTGCCCCGCCTTCGAGGCCGGCGGCGTCCGGTTCGGGATCAACATCTGCTACGACACCAACTTCGCCGACGCCGCGCGCAAGGTCGCCGACACCGGCGCGACCCTGCTGGTCTGCCCCGCCAACAACATGATGAAGCGCACCACCGCCGAGCACTGGCGCGACCGCCACAACCCCGCCCGCGCCGAACGCTGCCGCGAGACCGGACTGTGGCTGATCTCCGCCGACGTCACCGGCGAGCGCGACGGCGCCGTCGCCTGGGGCCCCACCGCCGTGCTGAACCCGGACGGCGAGGTCACCGCCCAATTGCCGCTGAACCAGCCGGGGTTGCTGGTCTTCGACCTCCCCGGCGCCTGGCCCTGAAAGCCCCTCCCCGCAAGGCAGAAGGACCCGCGCGCCCTAAACCGCCTCCACCCGGAACCGCGACCGCCCCCGCCGCGCCGAACGCTGCC
>NZ_JBBKVV010000158.1:0-6177 GCF_037968635.1 Phenylobacterium sp. | reverse complement strand
TCGCAGCCCCTGCCCCCAGCGGCGCCGCCACCAGTGGCGCGGCCACCGCCCGCAAGCTCGAACCCGCCGCCCAGAGCGAAGGCTGGGAAGAGTTCTAGGCCGAGCCCAACCAGCCCTCGAACGCCGCCAGACCCGGCGCGCTGAAGGTCACCAGCCGGGCGCCCTTGGTTCGCCGCGCCCAGCCCAGTTCGTAGATCCGGGTCAGCACCGCCGCGCCCAGGGACCCGGCCAGGTGGCTGCGGCGCTCGCTCCAGTCCAGGCAGGCCTTGCAGACCGGGCGGCGGCCGCGCGGCAGGGCCTCGGCCTCGATCCCGAAGGCGCGCAGGAAACCGGTGTCAGGCCCCAGGCTCAACGCCCCGTCGCGGTCCTCGATCACCCCGCGCGCGATCAGACTGTCCAGCATGGTGACCGCCAGCTCGCCCGCCAGGTGGTCGTAGCAGACCCGGGCGCGGCGCAGGGCGGGCTCCTTGGGTCCGGGGCGGGTGCGCAGGTGGCCGGTCCGCGTGGCCAGGCCCATCAGGGTCTCCAGCAGCGCCGCCACGTCCTCCCCGGCCAGGGCGTAATAGACACTGCGTGACTGTCGGACCCTCACTAACAGGCCATCATCGGTCAGCTTGGCCAGGTGCGAGCTGGCGGTGGAGGCCGAGATACCGGCCTCGCGGGCCAGTTCGCCGGCCGTCAGCGCCTGCCCACCGATCAGCGCGGTCATCATGTTGGCCCGCGCCGGGTCCCCCAGCAGGGCCGCGATCCGGGCGATGTCGGGACCGTGTTTCATAGGGCCAGCCTAGCCCCGGACACCCACCACGACAATTCGATCGCCATCAAAACATGCCGGTCCCGCCGCGGCCTATGAGAGGGGCCTTATCTACCCTCCGTGGAGACCGACACGTGATCACCTGCCACATCCGCTACGTCATCGACCCCTTCCAGCGCGACGCCTTCGAGGCCTACGCCCAGGCCTGGCTGACCATCATCCCGGCCTGCGGCGGCGACCTGATCGGCTACTGGCTGCCGCACGAGGGGACCAACGACGTCGCCCACGCCCTGATTTCCTTCGATAACCTGGCCGCCTACGAGGCCTACCGCGCCCGCCTGCGCACCGACCCGGCCGGCGCCGCCAACTTCGCCACCGCCCAGCAGCATCGCTTCATCCTGCGCGAGGACCGCACCTTCCTGACCCCGGTGACCCTGCCCTAGCCCTTGCCTGCCAAGGGTTCCGGCCCCATCGTCACCCCCTGGACGGCCCGCGCGAGACGGACCGCATGGGGAGCCCAAGACCATGTACCTGCCCGACCACGCCCGGCTGACTCCCGACAAGCCGGCCATGATCTCCGCCGAGACCGGGGCGGTGGTGACCTACCGCCAGCTCGACGAGCGGTCCAACCGCATGGCCCAGTTCCTCCGCGCCCAGGGCGTGGGCCGGGGCGACCACATCGCCGTGCTGATGGAGAACAACCTGGCCTTCATGGACCCGGTCTGGGCGGGGTTCCGGTCGGGGCTCTATGTCACCACCATCAACCGCTACCTGCCCCCGGACGAGGCCGCCTACATCATCGGCGACTGCGGGGCCAAGGCCCTGATCACCTCCTACGAGAAACGCGAGACCGCCCAGGCCCTGGCCGACCTGATCCCCAACTGCCCGATCCGCCTGATGGTCGGCGGCGTGATCCCCGGCTGGGAGTCCTACGAAGACGCCCTGGCCAGCGCCTCGCCTGAGCCGCTGGCGCAGGAGTGGATGGGCGACTCCATGCTCTATTCGTCGGGCACCACCGGCCGACCCAAGGGGATCCTTAGGCCCCTGCCGCAAATCACGCCCTCCGAGGGGTTCACCACCCGCCAGGTGGCCAACCGCTACGGCCTGACCCCCGACAGCGTCTACCTGTCGCCCGCCCCGCTCTATCACGCCGCCCCGCTCGCCTATGTGCTCAGCGTGCAGTCCTTCGGCGGCACAGTGGTGATGATGGAGCGCTTCGACGCCGAGCAGGCGCTTCAATTGATTGAGAAATACAAGGTCACCCACAGCCAGTGGGTGCCCACCATGTTCGTGCGCATGATGAAGCTGCCGCAGGAGGTACGCGACCGCTACGACCTCTCCAGCCACCAGGTCGCCATCCACGCCGCCGCCCCCTGCCCGGTGGAGGTGAAGCGCCAGATGATCGGATGGTGGGGACCGATCCTCTACGAATACTACGCCGGCACCGAGGGCTCTGGCTCGACCTTCATCACCTCGGAGGACTGGCTCGAGCACCCCGGTTCGGTGGGCCGCGCGGCGCTCGGCGTCCTGCACATCTGCGACGAGAACGGCGTCGAGCTGCCCGTCGGCGAGACTGGCCTGGTCTATTTCGAGCGCGAGACGCCGACCTTCGAATACCACAACGACCCGGGCAAGACGGCCGACGCCCGCCACCCGCAGCACCCCAACTGGAACGCGCTCGGCGACGTCGGTTACCTGGACGCCGACGGCTACCTCTACCTCACCGACCGCAAGGCCTTCATGATCATCTCGGGCGGGGTGAACATCTATCCCCAGGCCATCGAGGACCTGCTGGTGACCCACCCCAAGGTGGCCGACGTGGCGGTGTTTGGCATCCCCCACCCGGAGATGGGCGAGGCGGTCAAGGCGGTGATCGAGCCTGCCCCTGGCCATGCTCCCAGTGACGAACTGGCCGAGGAACTGCTGGCCTACGCGAAGGCCAGGCTCGCCAGCTACATGGCCCCGCGCTCCATCGACTTCATCGCCGAGATGCCGCGCCTGCCCACCGGCAAGCTCTACAAGCGCGTCCTGCGCGACGCCTATTGGCAGGACCGCAAGATCTAGACTGCTGAGCCTTGCGTCTTCCGCCGCTCGGTGGAGGCTCGCAGTTCGGACCAGATGGCGTCGTTCATGACCTCGTCGCGGCCCTCGACTGCGGTCTGCAGGAGGATCAGGGCGGCGCGCAGCCGGCCGTTCTCGGCGGCCAGGGCCGAGAGCCGGAAGTCGTCCTCCGCATGCTCGGCCGGCGGCGGGACATAGGCCGCGCCCTTGGCCAGCAGCGCGCGGAAGGCGCGGTTCTCCATCACCAGGTGATGGGCGGCGCTGTCCAGGCCCTCGGCGGCCAGGCCCATCAACAGGGCCGAGAGGCCCAGCGTGCCAGCCCGGTCAGTGGGGTTCACATCGGGCGCGGCGTTGGCCATCACCTTGCCGGCCAGGTCCACGAGGACGGCGGGAACTGACGGGATCATAGCCGCCCCATGACTTGCAGCGTCGCCCGGTCCTGGGCGTTGGTCATGGCCCAGGCAGGGTAGACCATGATGGGTTCGCGGTTGCCGCCGTCCAGCCAGGCGCGGGCGCTGGAGACCCAGATCGCCTGGCCCTTCACGCAGTTGAACAGGGTCCACCAGTGCAGGGCGGTCGGTTCGGCCACGAGGCCGCTGGCCTGCTCCCAGATGGCGATGGCCTGGGCGTCGGGGACCAGTCCGCCGGCCAGGCGGCGGCCGAAGGTCCAGATCGGATTGAGGCTCCAGCCCAGGTCCTCCAGCGGGTCGCCCAGGTGGGCCATTTCCCAGTCGAGGATGCCGTGGATCTGCCCGTCGGGGTCGTACAGGAAGTTGCCGGTGCGGTAGTCGCCATGCACCACGCCGACCTTCTGGGCCGGCGGCGGCGGATTGGCGCGCAGCCACCGGATGGCCGCCCGGATGATCGGCAGGGGCTCGGCCTCATCGTCGTCGAGGACGTCTTCCCAATAGGTGAGTTCCCGGTTCCAGCAGTCGCCCGCCGCAACTCCAGGCATGACCTGCGCCAGGCCGTTGGCGACGGGGTCTGCCTTGGCGATCTCGCCGAGGATGCTCCACTTGCGCTGCGCCAGCCTGGCGTGGCTGTCGAGATAGGGGGCGTTCCACAGCAGGCCGGGGCTGGCCTGGAAACCCGCGATCTCCTCGGCGATGAAGAAGGGGTGGTCCAGCGGCCCGTCGCCTTCCTCCAACCACAGCATTTCCGGCGCCGGAACGCTCGTGCCATGGAAGGCGCGATAGGCCTCGAACTCGATGCGGCGCTCGGTGTCGATCAGACTGGCGGGCGGATCGCGGCGCAGGATCAGCTTGCGCTCGCGGGCCTGGCCGCCCTGCCTCCAGGCGCCCACGAAACGGTAGGTCTCCCGCGAGGCGCCGCCGGAGATGCGGGCGAGATCGCGGACCGTGACGTCGGTGGCGTCCAGCATCTGGGTGGCGATGTAGGCCGCGATACGGGGTTCGAGGGGGTGGCTCACTCAGGCCATCTCGAACCGGATCGGCAGCTTCTTGGGCCCGTTGACGAACACCGCCTGGGACATGGCCGGCACGCCCGCCAGCTCCAGGGATTTCAGGCGCGGGATCAGTTCCTCCCACAGGATGCGCATCTCCATCTTGGCCAGGTGCTGGCCCAGGCAAAGGTGGGCGCCATAGCCGAAGGCCAGGTGCTTGTTGGGGCTGCGGTCGACTCGGAAGGCGTTGGGGTCCTCGAACACCGCCTCGTCGCGGTTGCCCGAGGCGTAGCAGAGCATCAGCCAGTCGCCCTTGGAGAGCTTGCGGCCGCCGATCTCGGTGTCCTCCATGGCGGTGCGCATGAAGGTCTTCACCGGGGTGATCCAGCGAATGCTTTCATCCACCAGGCCGGGGATCAGTTTCGGATCGGCCTGCAGCTTGGCCAGCTCCTTGGGGTTCTCCGCCAGGCCCCAGATGGCGCCGGCGGTGGAGGACGAGGTGGTGTCGTGGCCCGCCGTGGCGACGATGATGTAGTAGCTCATCGCCTCGAAGTGGCTGATCGGCTGGCCGTCGATCTTGGAGTTGGCGATCAGGCTACCCAAATCGTCGCTCGGGTTGGCCCGCTTAGATTCCGAGAACTGGGTGAAGTAGCTGATGAAGTCGGTCAGCACGCTCATGTCGATCTTGCTGGGATCGTCGGGCTCGGCCTCGCCGCCCTTGCGGCTCAGCTCCGGGTCGGTGGCGCCGAACAGCTCCTGGGTCAGCATCAGCATGCGGGCCTCGTCGGCCTCGGGCACCCCCATGATCTCCATGATCACGTGCAGGGGATAGTGCAGGGCCACCTCGGAGATGAAGTCGCACTCCCCGCCCTGGGCGGCCATCTTGTCCACGGCGGCCCGCGCGATCTTGCGGATGCGGTCCTCCATGCTGCGCAGGTTCTGCGGCAGGAACCAGGCCTGGGTGAGGACGCGGTACTTCATGTGATCGGGCTGATCCATGTGGATCAGGGTGCGCAGCAGGTGAGGGCTGCCGCCGGTCATGGCGCGGATGCGGGCGTCGGCCTCCAGGCTAACCATGGTCGGCGACTTCTCACCGTTGGAGAACAGCGCGTTCTGGCGGCTGATCTCCAGGATGTCGGCGTGCTTGGTCGTCACCCAGAAAGGCTCGACGCCCTCGATCTGCGCCTTGCCGAAGGGGTTGTTGGCCCGCAGCCAGGCGTAGGTTTCGTGGATCCGGCCATCGGCATAGGCCGTGGGATCCACCAGGTTGGCGGCCTGGGATTGCGGAATCAGGACGTCGGCTGCGCTCATCTTCGCTCGGCCGCTTGTCGCCCCTACGTAAGCTTACGCGAGGGCAGCAATCGACGCTCTCCCTTGTCTTGTTATCTTTGTTCACTTGATACTGCCCTGACACGCGCGGCGGCAATACCGACAACGATAAGACGCGCTCCGGAGGATGCCTGATGCTCACCAAGGCCGACGATTTCCCGATCCACCAGACCCCCGACCCCATCGCCTATTCGGGCACCGACCGGAACTTTTACGACCGCTATTTCTTCAACGGCTACCAGCCGGACGGGACCGAGTTCTTCGCCATCGCCTTCGGGGTCTATCCCAACCTCAACATCGCCGACGCTCATTTCTCCGTTGTGCGGGACGGGGTGCAGCACTGCCTCCACGTCTCCCGCGTGCTGAATAGCGAGCGGATGGAGCTCTCCTGCGGGCCCATCACCATCGAGGTTCTGGAGCCGCTGCAGAAGCTGAAGGTGACGGTGGCCTCATCCGAGGGCATCGCCGCCGAGCTGGTCTTCGAGGGCCGCACCTTCCCCATCGAGGAGCCCCGCTTCACCCGCCGCAACGGGCCGCGCGCCTTCATGGACTATACCCGCCTGACCCAGAACGTGCGCTGCACCGGCTGGATCGAGGTGGACGGCCAGCGGGTCACCCTGGCCGACGGCAG
>NZ_JBBKVV010000157.1:0-10237 GCF_037968635.1 Phenylobacterium sp. | reverse complement strand
CACCCTGGGACCCCAGCAACTGCTGGAGCGCCTGGCCCAGGCCAGCGCCCGGGCGACCCGGGCCGCGCGCCGCCTGATCCCCTTCGAGGCCGACGCCTCGCCGGAGTCCTCGGCCCTGGTGGCCGATGCCGCCCTGGTGACGTCGGAGGCGGTGATCCGGCTGTCCAAGCGGCCGGGCGGCCAGGACCTCCTCGCCCGCTTCAGCAAGGTCAAGCTGGTGGAGGGCCACAGGCCCGGCGCCGCGGTTCACCAGGGGGTCATGCGCATCACCATCACCCCCGATGACGGCCTGGCCGGACGCCCCTCCTCAGACCGGATCATGGCGGCGGCCGGCAGCCGCTGACATGGTGGCGGCCACGGATGGAAGAGAGGGGCCTTCGGAGGCGGTCAGGTCCCGATGAACCCCACGTCCGTAAGGGCTCGTGCCGACCGACCTAGACCAATAAGTGACCGTCGAGGTCCCGTCACGTCGCGCCCTTGGGCGCGCCGGCTGAACCCCTTCGAGGCCGACGCCGCCCTGGTGAACACCGAGGCGGTGATCTGGATGTCCAAGCCGCCCGGCGGCCTGGTCGCGGACGGCGGCTAGGCCGCCTTGCCAATATCGGCCTGACCGCCCAGGTTCGCGCCCTGAGAGGGAAGCGGCCATGCACGACGTCGATTTCATCCGCGAGCGGGACGAGACCCTGGCGGCCCTAGCCGCTTTCGCGGAGCACGATCCCCGCATCGAAGGGCTCTGGCTGCAGGGCAGCCTGGCCCGAGGAGACGCCGACCCGCTCTCTGACATCGACGCCTATCTGGTGGTGTCCGACGCCGCTCTCACCGAAGTGTTCGCTGCGCGTGAGGCGATCGTATCGGACCTTCGCCCGATCCTGGCCTGGTCGGACGGCACGACCCCCGGATTGAAATGCGTTCACGCCCTGCTCGATGGTGGTGTGCGGCTGGACCTCTATTTCGAGGCCGCGTCCGCAGTGGGAGAGCCGCGTCCTGTCGCAGACGTTCGGGTGGACAAGACCGGCCTGGCTGCCCGCCTGAACACCGACTGGCGACCGCCTTTTGCCTATATCGGGCGTGTGCTGGAGGTCATTTTGCGCATGACCCGGCAGGGCGGCACCTGGCCGCTGCGGACGTTGAGGCGTGGCCAGTGGTCGACCTTCGCCATGATCGAACTGGACCTGGTCAATGCGCAGCTCGCCCAGCTCATGGCCTTGCAGCTAGACCCAGGCAACTTCCATCAGAATCCGTTTTCGCTGTCCCGGCGTCTCACGGAGGCCCATCGCGCCACCCTCGACTCGCTGACCGGCGAGGTGCTGGCCGGGGTCGCCGCGCGGGACGCCCGCGCGCTGCTGACCACCCATCTCAAGATCCTGGACGCCCTGGTGGTCGAGGGGCGTGCGGCCTGCGCCGCCCTCGACGTGGACTACCCGATCACTGAGGCCGGCGACGCCAAGTTGCGGGCCTTCCTTGAGCGGGCCTGGCCCGCCTAGCCCTTGAAGGCGTCCTTGGCCGCGCGCACCGCGCCGAAGGCCTCGTGCGGGGCCATGCCGGGCTTCAGGACCGGGGCGCGCAGGAAGGGGTTGGTGGCCTTTTCCAGGCCGATGGTGGTGGGCACGGTCCACTCGCCGCGCTCGCGGGCCGCGAAGATCGCCTCGGTCCGGGCCTTCAGCTGCGGGCTCGCATCCACCGACAGGGCGAAGCGGGCGTTGGACGCGGTATATTCGTGGGCGCAGTAGACGGCGGTCTGGTCGGGCAGGGCGGTGAGGCGCGACAGGCTGTCCCACATCTGGGCCGGCGTGCCCTCGAACAGCCGCCCGCAGCCCAGAGCGAACAGGGTGTCGCCGACGAAGGCCACCTGGTCGGCCGCGTCGTAAAAGGCGATGTGGCCAAGCGTATGGCCGCCCGATTCGATCACCTCGAAGCTGGTCTCCCCCAGCTTGACGCTGTCGCCGCCGGCCACCTTGCGGTCGACGGGCGACAGCCGCTCCACCTCGGCGGGGCCGACGACCGTGCAGCCGGTGGCCGCCTTGATCGCCGCGTTGCCGCCGGCGTGGTCGGGGTGCCAGTGGGTATTGAGGATCAGGTCCAGCTTCCAGCCCAGCTTGGCCAGCTCGGCCAGGATGGCGTCGGCGTCCGGCGTGTCGATACAGGCGGCCAGGCCGGTGGCGTCGTCGCGCACCAGGAAGCCGTAATTGTCCGACAGGCAGGGGAACTGGTGGATGGTGACCGACATGGGCTTTCCTCCTCGGATCGACCCCTCGGACTTAGGTTGGGGGTCGCGATAAGTCGAGGGCCGCCTATTTAGAGGTGGGGCGGGGTGCGAGCGGGGCTCCCACTTTTCCTCACCCCGCCCTAAGTTCCCTTCATGCGCCGCGACGTCCTCGAGCTTCGACAGTTCTACGCCTCCAAGCTGGGGCGGGCGGCGCGCGAGATGACGGCGCGCAAGGTGCTGGAGACCTGGGGCGACGGCCATGCCCTGGATATCCTCGGCCTCGGCTACGCCACCCCGTTCCTGGGCTCCCTGCGGCCCGCCGCCCGCCGGGTGGTGGCGGCCATGCCGGCCCAGCAGGGGGTGGAGGTCTGGCCGGCCGGGGATCGCAACCTGGCGGCCCTGACCGCCGAGGACGCCCTGCCGTTCCAGAACGCCTTCTTCGACCGCATCCTGGCGGTCCACGCCCTGGAGGAGAGCCCCGATCCGGTGGGCCTGCTGCGCGAGGTCTGGCGGGTGCTGTCGCCCTCGGGCCGGGTGATCGTGGTGGTGGCGGCCCGCAACGGCCTGTGGGCCAACGCCGAGGCCACCCCCTTCGGCCACGGCCGCCCCTATACGCGCAGCCAGCTGGCCGAACTGCTGCGGGAGGCCGAGCTGGAGCCCTCGGGCTGGACACGCGCCCTCTATGTGCCGCCGGTCCCCTGGATGGCCGGCTGGGCCGAGGGGTTCGAACAGGCCGGCTCGCGCCTGTGGCCGGGGTTCTCGGGCCTGATGCTGATCGAGGCGGTGAAGCAGACCTTCGCCGTCAAGCCCCGCGCCCACCGCGCCCGCGTCCGCGTGGCGGTCCCGGCGCTCAATCCGCTGCCGGCCGGGCGGGCGCCTGTTTCGCGGGCGCCCCCGCAATCTGACTAGCGCCCCCCTTGGAGCCGGCGGCGGTTCGCCCTAGCTTGGGGCCTTACGCGGCCGCCCTCAAGACGGCCCAGCCGGAGATCCGCCCATGAAAATGATCGTCGCGATCATCAAGCCCAGCCGCCTCGACGCGGTGCTGGACGCCTGCACCGAGGCCGGCGCCTCGGGCCTGACCGTCACCGAGGTGCGCGGCTACGGCCGCCAGCGCGGCAAGACCGAGGTCTATCGCGGCGCCGAGTACGAGGTGAAGCTGCTGCCCAAGGTGAAGCTGGAGATCGCCGTCCCCGACGACATCGCCGAACGCGTCATCGAGGCCGTCTCCCGCACCGCCAACACCGGCAAGATCGGCGACGGCAAGGTCTTCGTGCTGGATCTGGAACAGGCATTGCGGATCCGGACGGGCGACAGGGACGCGGCGGCGATCGCGGGGTGAGTTTCCTTCTCCCCTTGCGGGAGAAGGTGGCCCGGCGGAGCAGGGTCGGATGAGGGGTCGCGCCGTCCGCTGGTTCGCGGACAATCCTGGAATTCGGTGACAGTGCATTCAATACAAGTCGCCACTGGGTCGAGACCGCTTGCCGCGTGCAACACAATTGAATGCACTGTCACCGTAATACTGTCCCCGCCAACCCAAAGCAACGGTAATGAGATGGACGAAGAAGTATTCAGGAGGTCGGCGCAACTTATAGCGCGAAGAAACTTGAATGATCGGATCAATCGTGTGCTGGCGAATTTTAATTCCAAAGATGGCATGCTCAATGTTATATACTGCGTAGAGGGAGATCCATCGGATGATGACATTGAAGAGTGTGAAATTACTTGTGCGGAACTGATTGCGGAGTTTCCTGAAATCAGAGAGGCAAGAACGCTATGTGTTTCGGTGGCGCAGTGCGAGCATTTCAACGTTGATGATGTGGTGTTTTCAAAACGCTAAGTTAGCCTGCCTCTGTCTTCAGTAGTCGACCCCTGAAACTAAGGATTGAACTCAAAGGAATTACGCTGCAATTGCGGTGATGCTGTACGAAATAGCTCCTACCTTCTTGGCTCGACGCCGTAGGAGTCCGCCGTCGTGGCCCGCCTCGCCAGAGTGGTTGTTCCCGGTCTTCCGCATCACGTCACCCTGCGCGGCAATCACCGTGAGCCGGTGTTCTTCGGCGCCGACGACTACAGCGCCTATCTCGATCTGATCTCGCGAGCGGCCAAGGCCTCGGGAACTGAGATTTGGGCCTATTGCCTGATGCCCAACCACGTCCATTTCATCATGACGCCCAGCCATGCCGATGGCCTGCGGGCCACTTTCGCCGAGGCGCACCGGCGCTACAGCGCCCGCATTCACGCTTGTCTGAAGCTGACCGGACACCTGTGGCGGGGGCGGTTCAGCTCGACGGCCATGGACGAGCGCCACCTGTTGGCGGCGGCCCGTTATGTGGCGATGAAGCCGGTGGCAGCCGGGATGACCCGGCGCGCGCAGGACTGGCCCTGGTCAAGCGCGGGCGCGCACCTGGCGGGGATCGACGATGGGGTGGTGGTGACCAGGCCCCTGCTGGGCTAGGCCGGAGGTGCCGCGAGCGGGGCCAGGGTGGCGCGGAATTCCAGTGACAGTGCATTCAACTCATCTTCGGCTTCGGCCCGCGTTTGCCGGGGGCAAGCGACCGGCCTGAGCGGGCTTCGAGCTGCGCCAGGAACGCCTGGTCCCCCACCGGGCGTCCGATGGTTTCCGCGCGGCGCAGGCGCAGGGACGCGGCCTCGTCCTCGCCCTGCGCCACCATCGCGGCGAAGTCGGGATAGCGCGACAGCACCGGCTCGGTGCGCGTCAGGCCATCATCGTGTCCCAGGCAGGCGTGCAGGCTCGACCAGCGCCAGTCCTCCGCCCGTTTCACCAGACGCGCGCGAACCGGGTTGCGGGCCACATAGAGCAGCGCCGCGCCCAGATGCGCCTCGTCCATGGCCACACAGCCGAACCGGCCCTGCCAGAAGTGGCCGCTACGCCTTTCCCGCGCATGGATGGTCCCGGCATAGCGGCGGTGCGTCGGCGCCAGGCAGCGGCGCAGGCCGTCGGGGTCGGAGGGGACCAGGATCAGGTGGACGTGGTTGGGCATCAGCACCCATCCCCAAACCTCCACTCCGGCCTTGGCGGCGTTCTCGGCGAGCAGGTCGCGGTAGAGTTGGTAGTCGTCCTCGCCGAAGAAGGTCCGCCCCCGGCCGTTGCCCCGCTGTGTGACGTGGTGGGGAACCCCTTCGAAGACCGTGCGAGCCATGCGTGCCATGCGCGGACGGTGGCACGAGCGGATCAGGGCGTCAATTAGTGCACTGTCACCGTAATTTCCCCAATCTTCGCGAGGGGGCAGGGAAATTCACCGTCAATCCAACGGCGCGCTGATCTGGCAGACCAACCCGGTGGGCCGGAAGTCGAGCTCGACGCGGCCGCCGAGTTCACGGGCCAGGCTTTGCTTCAGCAGCCGCATCCCGAAGCCCTCGCCGCGAAGCTCGTTGGCGGTGGGCCCTCGGTCCTCGGTCCAATGGAGATTCAACACGCGCGCGCCGACGTCACCCGCCACATGCCAGCGGAGTTCGAGGACGCCTTGGTCCACTGACAGCGCGCCGTACTTCACCGCATTGGTCGCCAGCTCCTGAAACGCCATCGCCAGAGCCAAGGCGCACCGGGGGCCGAGCCACACCTGGGGCCCTTGGGTCAGGATGCGATCTGCTTGCGCCGGTCGATAGGGTTGCAGCGCCTGGCTCACGATCTCCACCAGGCCGGCGCGCTCCCAGCTCTCGCGGGTCAGGACGTCGTGGGCGCGGGAAAGACCCGCCAGCCGTTCCTCGAGGTCGTATCGGGCCGAGGTGGTGTCCGTCGCCGCGCGCAGGGTCTGGGCGGCGATGGATTGAACCGTGGCCAGGGTGTTCTTCACCCGGTGGTTCAGTTCGTTGATCAGCAGGCGTTGATGTTCGAGCCAGGTTCGGCGCTCGCTCACGTCGCGCACGACCCGCACACCGTAGAGAGGGCGGTCAAATTCATCGGTGACGGTGGAGGCGGCGACCTCCACCCACACCGTGGAACCGCTCTTGTGAAGATAGCGCTTTTCCACACTGTAGGTGGCCAGCTCGCCGGCCATCTGGCGGGCGAACATCGCCCGGTCAGCCTCAAGGTCGTCGGGTTCGGTGATGTCCCAGATCGTGAGGCCCGACAGCTCCTGGGCGGTGTAGCCGGTGATCGTGCTGAAGTGCGCGTTGGTGCGCAGGAAACGGCCGGCCTGGTCCACCTCTCCGATGGCGGCGAAGGCGTTCTCGTGGGTCGCCCGCAGCCGCTGGCCCCCTTCCCGCAGCGCCCGTTCCGCCGCCACGCGCTCGGAGATGTCCCTCAGGAACGCGGTGAACTGAATGCGCCCGTCGATCTCGGTCGGGCTGATCGCCAGTTCGATCGGCAGCCGGTCACCGGCCTTGTTGATGGCCTGCACCTCGATGCGTCGGTCCAGGACAGGTCCTTCGCCTGTGGCCAAGTAGTGCGCCATCCCCCGGTGGTGCGCCTCGCGGAGCTCCTCCGGGATGATCAGGGTGCTCAGTTCCCGTCCTATCGCCTCGTCGCGCGCATAGCCGAACGTGACCTCGGCGGCCGGACTCCACTCCAGGACAAGGCTGTCCTGGCCGATGATGACGATAGCGTCCAGGGAGGCGTTCAGGATCGCGTCGCGAAAGGCCGCGGAGCGCATCACGGGGCCGCCGGGCCTAAGGCCGTGGACATTCCGGCGCCTGACATCTCACTCACCAATCTCGCGCTCCCAGAAATCGGGCCTGCGCCCCCGACCTAGCCGCGAGGACGGAAACGACGCAAGGGGATCAGCGTCCATACCCGACTCGGCGCGGTGAAGAACGCCACCATTCCGTATGCGTTCCTGGCTTCCCACCGAGGCGCCGCCGCCCAAATGGGTCACCACTGTCCTGTCTCCGTCATGGAAGCCCGCGACCGGCAGCCGCCGCGCACGACATTGGGATCGCGCGATCTATCCCAAGGCCGGGTAAGCTTGGTCTCGGGTGGATTGCCGCCCGTTGCGGAAAGACGCGGGGGAGGGCGGCATGGCGGGGACGTTTTTTGGATTTCTGGGCCGTCTGGGCGTCGCGGCGGCCCTGGTGGCGGGGGGCTTCTACGCCGGGCAATGGACGGCGCAGCGGGGAAGTTTCGACAGCGAGGTCACGGCCACGGGGCGGTTCAGCCAGCAGACGCAGCGGGTGCTTTCGGCGACGGTCACCAACCTGCAGGCCGAGAACAAGCTGATCGTCTATCAGTACACCGGCGATGTCCGGGTGGCCGCCGAGCAGTCCGACCTGGGGGGGCTGTTGAAGACCAGCCAGGAACTGACCGTTCCGGCCACGGTCAGCTACTTCGTCGACATGTCGAAGCTGCGGCAGGAGGACGTGTCCTTTGATGAACCGACGAAGACGGTGCGGGTGAAGCTGCCGCCGCTGATGATCGGGGATCCGGCGTTCCAGCCGGAGCGATCACGGGCGGCGAACGGCGGCCTGCTGACCCTGAACGCCGACATCGTTCACGAACTGAGTAAGCTGAACTACAGGACCGCCCGCAAGGCGTTCATCCGCCAGGCGCAGCAGAAGGTGCTGGTGGACCTGGCCAAGGACCGCGCGCGCAGGAACGTCGAAGCCTATTTCGAGATTCCCCTCCGCGTGGTCGGCATGCCCGATATCAAGGTCGTATCCTCGTTCTAGTCGCGATGACGGTGAGGGTGCGCCGCCCGCCAGGAGCGGCTAAAGAACCGCCATGCTGCGGATTTCAGAACTCAAGCTGCCGCTCGACCATGGGCCGGAGGCGCTGCCGGCGGCGATCGCCGCGCGGCTGGGGGTCGGCGCTGGCGATGTTCTCCGCTGGGAGGTCTGGAAGCGGGCGCATGACGCGCGCAGGAAGGCGGCGATCCTCAAGGTCTATATCGTCGATGTGGAGCTCGCGGACGAGGCGGCCGTGCTGGCGCGGATGGCCGGAGACCCGCATCTGCGGATCACCCCCGACACCGCCTATCGACCGGTGGCCAGGGCGCCGGCCGGAGGCGGCCCACGCCCGGTGGTGATCGGGGCCGGGCCCTGCGGGCTGTTCGCCGGACTGATCCTGGCGGAGATGGGATTTGCCCCCATCATCCTGGATCGCGGCAAGGCCGTCCGTGAACGGACGAAAGACACCTGGGGCCTGTGGCGCCGGGGCGAGCTGGACCCGGAGTCCAACGTCCAGTTCGGCGAGGGCGGGGCCGGGACCTTCTCCGACGGCAAGCTCTACAGCCAGGTCAAGGACCCGCGACACCTCGGGCGCAAGGTGCTGACCGAGTTCGTGGAAGCCGGGGCGCCGGCTGAGATCCTGACCGAGGCGCACCCGCATATCGGCACCTTCCGCCTGGTGACCATGGTGGAGGCCATGCGGGCCAAGATCGAGGCCCTGGGCGGGGAGTACCGGTTCGGCCATCAGGTGACCGACGTGGAGATCGAGGCGGCGCCCGGCGGGGCGCGGCGGCTGGTGGGCCTGCGCCTGAAGGATGGGGCGGTCATCGCGGCCGACCATGTGGTGCTCGCGGTCGGCCATTCATCGCGCGACACCTTCGCCATGCTGCACGACCGCGGCGTCCATATCGAGGCCAAGCCGTTCTCCATCGGCTTCCGCATCGAGCACCCGCAGTCCTGGATCGACAAGGCGCTGTTTGGCCCCTGCGCGGGGCACCCGGACCTGGGGGCGGCCTCCTATTCGCTGTCGCACCACTGCGCCAACGGCCGCACGGTCTACAGCTTCTGCATGTGCCCCGGCGGCACGGTGGTGGCGGCGACCTCCGAGCCCGGTCGCGTCGTCACCAACGGCATGAGCCAGTATTCGCGCAACGAGCGGAACGCCAATTCCGGCTTCGTGGTGGGGATCGATCCCGCCGACTATGGCGACGACCATCCCCTGGCCGGGATCGCCCTGCAGGGGGCGCTGGAGAGCGCGGCCTTCGTGGCGGGCGGCGGCGGCTATCACGCGCCAGGACAGCGGGTGGGGGACTTCCTGGCGGGGCGGGCCTCGCGCGATCTGGGCAGTGTGGTTCCGAGCTACAAGCCGGGCGTGCGGCCCACCGACCTGGCGGCCCTGATGCCCGACTATGTGGCGGCGGCCATGCGCGAGGCCCTGCCGGTCTTCGGCCGCAAGATCCCGCGCTATGACGACCCCGACGCCCTGCTGACCGGGGTGGAGACGCGGACCTCCTCGCCGATCCGCATCACCCGTGGGGCGGACTTCCAGAGCCTGAACCTGGCCGGTCTGTTCCCGGCCGGCGAGGGGGCGGGCTATGCCGGCGGCATCCTCTCGGCCGCCATCGACGGCATCAAGGTCGCCGAGGCGGTGGCGCGCGCGATGGTGGGGGAAGAAGCCTGAACCGCCGCGCGGGCTAACCCAGGAAGTCACCGGGCGGCGGCGCGACATGGGGCGTCGAGATCACCGGGTCGGTGTGGTCCGCGCCGGGGTCGGGATGGGGGCCTCTGCCGCCGGGGAGCCGGTTGAGCAGGCCCGCGACCCCGGTTCCGGCGACGAGCAGGAAGCCGTCGGCCTGGTTGTCGCCGTCGAGGTCGACCTCGACCCGGTAGCCGGGGGTCGGCGGAGGCGGGGTGCGGCCGGTGAAGGTGAAACCGCGCAGCGTGCTCAGCACGTCGTTCTGGGCCGTGGCGCTGAGGACATTGACCGCATGGCCATTGGCGGCCGCCAGCCGGTCGCCGGCGGTGAAGTCGAGGATCACGCCGAAGGGGTGCTGAGGCGGGGGGGTCGCCTCGACCTTGGCGTCCTGCGGAAGTTCGAGCACGAAGGTGTCGTCGCCCGCGCCCCCGACGGCCACGACATTGGCGGCCATATGGATCTGGTCATTCCCGGCGCCGCCCTCCAGCAGGTCGACCTGGCCCGGACCCGCGCCGCCGCCGGAGAGGGTGTCGTCGCCCGCGCCGCCCACCAGGTGATCGGCGCCGCCGCCGCCGTTGAGGCTGTCGTTCCCGGCGCCGCCCACCAAGACGTCATTCCCGTCGCCGCCCTGAAGGTGGTCCGCGCCCCCGCCGGCGGCCTGCGCCACAAGGGTCGGCTCGGCGGCCCTGGCGGCGTCGTCCGGTGCGGTGGGC
>NZ_JBBKVV010000156.1:0-10102 GCF_037968635.1 Phenylobacterium sp. | reverse complement strand
GTCCGAAGTTTCGCTTCGTCCACCCTCCCCATGAAGGGGAGGGAGGGCTGTGGCTTCGGCCTCGACGCTGACGATGACGATGGTCCGGTCGGGCTCCACGAATCCGAACAGGCGGCGGTGGGCGGTTTCGAAGGCGGCCTTGACGTCGGGAAGGGGGCCGAGCGCCGTGGGCAGTTCGGCGTCGGCGCCGTCGTAGCGCAGGCGCAGGGTGCGGGTCAGGCCCCCGTCGTCGGCCCCCTGGTCGGCCAGGGCCTGGCGAGCCTCGGCCTCCACGCTTTCCAGCAGGGCGGCGGCGTGGGTCAGGCCGTCGTCGTCCAGGGCCGCGTCGAGCCCGGCCTGCTTCAGGGCGGTCACCCTGGCCTGGCCGATGCCCCAGGCTGATAGCACGCTGCCGTAGCGGGGACAGAGCACCTGGTCGACGCCGAGCGCCTCTGCGACCTGACACCCGACCTGGCCCGCCGCGCCGCCGAAGGCGACGAGGGCGTGGCCGCGCGGATCGAAGCCGCGCTCTGTGGAGATACGGCGCACGGCCTGAGCGGTCTGCTCCACGGCGATGGCCACGAAGCCCTCGGCGGCGGCCTCGACGCTGCTCGCCCCCATGGCGTCGGCGAGGTCGGAGAGACGTGCGCGCGCGGCCTCCACGTCCAGGGGCGCGTCTGCGGTCGGCCCGAAAATGGCTGGGAAGAAGCGCGGATCGAGCCGCCCCAGGATCAGGTTGGCGTCGGTGACGGTGGCGGGTCCGCCGCGGCCATAGGCGGCGGGACCGGGATCGGCCCCGGCGCTGTGGGGCCCGACGCGGGCGCGCAGACCGTCGAAGAACAGGATCGAGCCGCCGCCCGCCGCCACGGTCTCAACGTCCAGCATGGGACTGCGCAGCTTCACCCCTGCGATGGTCGCGGTGTCGCGGCGCTCCAGGCGGCCGGCATAGCGGCAGACGTCGGTGGAGGTGCCGCCCATGTCGAAGCCCAGGGCCTGTTGCGCGTGGGCGGCGTCGGCGGTCTCAGCCACGCCCACCACGCCGCCGGCCGGGCCGGAGACCACCGCGTCGCGTCCCCGGAAGGCCTGCGCCCGCACCAGGCCGCCCGCCGAGGTCATGAAGTAGAGCGGGGCGCCGGCCACCGCGCCCGCCACCTTTTCCACATAGGCGCGCAGAACCGGCGTCAGATAGGCGTCGGCCACGGTGGTCTCGGCGCGCGGGATGTAGCGGGGCAGGGGGGAGACCTCGTGGCTGAGCGCCACGAACTCGAACCCTGCGGCGCGGGCCAGGTCGCCGGCGGCGATCTCGTGGTCCGGATTGAGGTCGGCGTGCAGGAAGGCGATGGCCGCGGCGGTGTAGCCCTCCGCCACGGCCGCCTGCAGCTTGGAGGCCAGGTCGCCGCAGTCCAGGGCCTCAACCACAGCGCCGTCGGCGGCGAGGCGTTCGCGGGCCTCGATCACGCCCGAATAGAGCGGCTCGGGGCGGACGATGTTGAGGGCGAAGAGGTCGGGCCGCGACTGGTCGCCGATGACGAGGGCGTCGGCGAAGCCTTGGGTCGCCACGAACAGGGTCTTGGCGCCGCGCCGCTCCAGCAGGGCGTTGGTGGCCACGGTGGTGCCCATCTTGATGGCCTCGACGCGGGCGGCGGGGAAGGGCGTTCCGGGCTCCGCGCCCAAGACCCGGCGCATGGCCTCGACGGCGGCGTCCTCATAGGCCGGCGAACTGGACAACAGCTTGCGCGAGACCTCCTCGCCGTCGGACGCCTTGCCGATCACGTCGGTGAAGGTGCCGCCGCGGTCGATCCAGAAATTCCAAAGTCTGTCCAAAACTTAACCTGCCTGCGGGACGATGCGCGTTGTGTTTGCCGCACTGCGGCACTAGGCTTGTGGATACTCCCATGAGTTTCTGGCGCAACATTGCTGGGCTCGCCGTCCGCCGCCCCGATGGGTGCGAAGACTGCGACGAGTGTCCTCCGGGCCTGCCCGGCGAGGATCCCACCTTCACGACTGCCGTCACGGCGTTGGGCGCCAAGCTGGCCAAGGCCGACGGCCGCGCCAGCGTCGGCGAGTTCGACGCCTTCGCCCAGGTGTTCCAGACCGACGCGGCCTCGGAGCGCAACATCCACCGCCTGTACGACCTCGCCCGCCAGACCACGCGCGGCTACGAGAGCTATGCGATCCGGCTGGCCAAGCGTTACCGCAACTGCCCGGCCCTGCTGGAGGACGTCCTGGACGGCCTCTTCCACATCGCCGGCGCCGACGGGGCGGTGACCACAGACGAGTTGGTCTATCTGGAGCATGTGGCGGTGCTGTTCGGCTTCTCGCCCCTGGTCTTCCGCCGGCTGAAGGCCACCCATCTGGGCCTCAGCGCCGAGGATCCCTATGGCGTGCTGGGGGTGCCGCACGACGCGCTGGACGACGAGGTCCGCAGCGCCTGGAAGGGCGCGCTGATCGTCGCCCACCCGGACCGCGCCCGGGCGCGCGGCCTGCCTTCGGAGTTCATCGAGGTGGCGGAGGCCAAGGCGGCCTCCATCAACGCCGCCTTCGACACCATCATGCGCGAGCGCCGGGAAATGGCGCTCGAAGGTGCGGCATAACACTGGTTTCGTTGCTTTTCGTGCTTTGAAGCGTTGACGGCGAGCGGCGTCGGAACAACATTATCGTAGCAGTCACCGGAAGAGGTGACGCCAGAGGAAGCCATGGTCAGGGAATTCGCCCGCAAACACGGTTCGGCGCTCCGCAGCTTCGCGGTGTTGGGCGGCGCCTTGGCCACAACGGCGGCGGTCGTCATCGCCGCGGTCCTGGCCCTGTTCGCCGCCGCCACGGTGGTGGTGATCGCGGTGATGTCCTCGGCCCTGCTGGCGCTGGCGGGCCTCGCCCTGCGCGCCAAGCGCACGGCCCACGCCCGCCGCGACGACGGGATCATCGAGGCCCGCAACCTGGGCGGCCATCACTGGGTCGCCTACGGCTGGAACGATCGGCGGTAATTCCCCGTCATCCTAGGCCTTGTGCCTAGGACCCCTCTCGAAACGTCTGGATTCTTGCCGGATGGAGCGGGCGCGGTTGTGCGTGTTCTGCTGCTCAATGCCACCGACAAAGGGGTCCCAGGCACAAGGCCTAGGATGACGGGGTTTGGCTGACGCGGCGTAGGGCTTGCCCGTCTCCACCACGCCATCTACCGTCGCTTCAAACAAGCGTTGGGAGAGAACGGCATGATTGGTGTGATCGCGGTCCTGAAGGTCGCTGAAGGCAAGAACGCGGAATTCGAGGCGATCTTCACCGACCTCGCCAAGCAGGTGCGGGCCAATGAGCCCGGCAACATCGCCTATCAGCTCACCAAGAGCCGCACCGATCCGCAGGTCTACAAGGTGCTGGAACTCTACAAGGACCAGGAGTCCCTGACCGCCCACGGCGGCACCGACTACTTCAAGGCCGCCGGCGCCAAGATGGGCCCCTGCATGGGCGGCCGTCCCGAGATCGAATACCTCGACGGCGTTTAGGGAAAGCGAGCATGGACCTCGACTTCTCGCAAGGTGACCTCGCCTTCCGCGACGAGGTCCGCGCCTTCATCGCCCAGGCCTTCGACGACGACATGCGGGCCCATATGGGCCAGTCGAAGAACGCCCATATCGACAAGACCGGCCAGGTCCGCTGGTGGAAGCGGCTGAACGAGAAGGGCTGGATGGCGCCCGACTGGCCCGCCGAATATGGCGGGACCGGTTGGACCCCTGCCCAGAAGTACATCTTCGACATGGAGATGGCCCTGGCCGGGGCGCCCGACACCTCCAACATGGGGGTGCGGATGTGCGCACCCGTCGTGATGGCCTTCGGCACCGACGACCAGAAGAAGCAGCACCTCCCGAAGATCCTCTCCAGCGAGGTCTGGTGGTGCCAGGGCTATTCCGAACCGGGATCCGGATCGGACCTCGCCTCGCTCTCCATGAAGGCGGAGCGCGACGGTGATCATTATGTACTGAACGGTTCAAAAATCTGGACGACCTACGCCCAGCATGCCGACTGGATGTTCTGCCTGGTGCGGACGTCGAACGAGGCGATCCGGCAGATGGGGATCAGTTTCCTGCTGCTGGACATGACGACGCCGGGGATCAGCATCGTGCCGCTGCCGACCCTGGATGGGCCGCCGGACGGCGAGCAGGAGATCAACCAGGTGTTCTTCGAGAACGTCCGGGTCCCGGTCGCCAACCGCATCGGCGAGGAGGGTCAGGGCTGGACCTACGCCAAGTACCTGCTGCAGTTCGAGCGCGGCAACGCCTATGCGCCGGGCCTGACCAATATGCTGGCCCGGGTGAAGATGATCGCCGGGGCCGAGCGGTCGGACGGCGGCCTGCGGATGCTGGATGACAGCGATTTCCGCCGCAAGCTGACCGAGACCCAGATCAAGGTCGACGCGCTCAACGCCACCGAGCTGCGGATGTTCGCCGCGCGCACGGCGGGCGAGGCGATGGGGGCGGCGTCCTCGATGTTCAAGCTGGAGGGCAGCCAGGCCCAGCAGGCGATCACGGAACTGGCCCTGGAGGCGGCGGGGATCTACGCCCAGCCCTTTGTCCAGGACACCTTCGCCGAGATCAGGGGCGAGCGGAACGAGCCCCGCGCGGGCCCGGACTACGCGGCCACGGTGGCGCCGATGTACTTCAACTACCGCAAGACCTCGATCTATGCCGGGTCCAACGAGATCCAGCACAACATCATCGCCAAGATGGTGCTGGGGCTGTGAGCTTCGGGGCCTTCGAGGCGGCGCTGGCAAGGTGCGTCTCGGACGGCAAGATCGCCGGCGCTGTGGCCCTGGTGACAGACCGCGACGGCGTCACCTACGAACATGCCGCCGGGGTCCGGGCGGCGGGCCAGCCGGCGGCGATGGACGGGGCGACCGTGTTCTGGATCGCCTCGATGACCAAGGCGGTGGTGTCGGTGGCGGCGCTGCAGCTCGTGGAGCAGGGCAAGCTGACCCTGGACGGCGACCTCGGAGACCTGTGTCCCGACCTGAAGGACCTCCAGGTGTTGGAAGGCGTGGAGGGCGGCAAGGCCAGGCTGCGGCCCGCCAAGGGGTTCGTCACCCTGCGCCAGCTGCTGAGCCACACCTCGGGCTTCGCCTACACCTTCACCCATCCGGAATTCCTGGCCTTCTCCCAGACCGAGGGGGCGCTTGATCCCAACTCCGGCAGCCGCGCGGCGCATCGCCAACCGCTGATGTTCGACCCCGGCCAGGGCTGGATCTACGGCATCGGCATCGACTGGGTCGGCATCGTCATCGAGGCGGCCAGCGGCGAGCGGCTGGACGCCTATCTGACCCGTCACATCTTCGGTCCCTTGGGGATGGATGACACCGGCTTCGCCCTGTCGGACGGGCAGGCCGCGCGCAAGGCCAGTGTCCACGTGCGCGGGCCGGACGGGGCGCTGATCCCGATCCCCTTCGGCCTGCCGGCCAATCCCGAGGTGCTGTCGGGCGGGGGCGGCCTCTATTCGACGGCGGCCGACTACGGCAAGTTCCTGCGCATGCTGCTGGGGGAGGGCGGCGCGGTGCTGTCGGCCAGGACCCTGCGCAGCCTGTCGGAGAGCCACAGCGGGGCGCACAAGGCGGGCTTCATCAAGTCGGCCGCGGCGGCCATGTCCAACGACTTCGACCTCTATCCGCACATGGCCACCGGCCACGGCCTGGCCACGATGATCACGCCGGAGCCCACCGGCGACGGGCGCAGCGCCGGCAGCCTGGCCTGGGCGGGCCTGGCCAACACCTACTACTGGGCCGATCCGGAAGCCGGGCAGGGCGGAGTGCTGATGACCCAGCTGCTGCCGTTTGCTGATCCCGAGGTGCTGACCCTGCTCAGGGCTCTGGAGCGTGGGGCGTACGGCCTGGACTAGATAGATCCTCCCCCAGGCGCGCAGCGCCGAGGTGGGAGAGGTGGCGCGTCGCGAAGCGGCGGGACGGAGGGGGATCAACGTCGTTGACCCTTACAGTCCCCAAACAAGAGTCAAAGTCCCCCTCAGGCGCTTCGCGCCAGCTCCCCCAGGAGGGGAGCATCCATCAGGAGCGCGCGATCAATCCCGCCAACCGCTTCACGCCGTCGTCGATCTGCGCATCGGTCGGCAGCGAATAGCTGAGGCGGATGGCGTTGACGGTGGGGACCTCGGCGAAGAAGGGCTCGCCCGGCACGAAGGCGACGCGTTCCTCGGCCAGCGACCTTTCCAGCAAAAGCTTGCCGTCCATGCCGTCGGGCAGCCACAGCCAGACGAACATGCCGCCCTCGGGCCGCGACCAGGTGACGCCGGCCGGCATGTGGCGCTCCAGGGCGGCGAGGGTTGCGGCGGCCTTGGCGCCGTAGGCGGTGCGCAGGGACCCCAGGTGCTGCTCGTAGCCCTCCGACACCGTGGCGTGCAGGGCCATCTGGTTGATGGTGGAGACGTGCAGGTCGCAGCCCTGTTTCAGCAGGACCAGCTTCTCGATCACCGCCTTGGGCCCGCAGACCCAGCCCATGCGCAGGGCCGGGGAGATGGTCTTGGAGAAGGTGCCGCAGAACAGGGTTCGGGCGGCCTCGATGGAACCGGAGCGGGCGATGTCGAGGGCCAGCAGGGTGGGGAGGGGCTCGCCCTCGAAGCGCAGCTCGCGATAGGCGGCGTCCTCGATCAGGGTCATGTCCAGCTCGGCGGCGAGGTCCAGCAGGGCCTCGCGTTCAGAGAGCGTCAGGCTTTCGCCGGTGGGGTTGGCGAAGTCGGGGACGAAATAGCCCAGGGGGTTGGGCTCGCGACCGTCCATCAGGGCCTTGGCGTCGACGCCATCGCGCAGGGCGCGTTCGGGCAGGTCGAGATAGGCGGGCTCGTAGGCGTTGAAGGCCTGCAGGGCGCCCAGATAGGTGGGCCTGGCCACCATCACCGTGTCGCCGCGGGTGAGGAACAACTTGCCCAGCAGGTCCAGCGCCTGCTGCGAACCGGCGGTGAGGATGATGTTGGCCTCGTCGCACTCGACGCCGTTCAGCGCCATGCGTTCGGCTATCCAGCGGCGCAGAGGCAGGTAGCCCTCGCTCACCGAATACTGCAGGGCGGTCCGCGACTGTTCCGGATCGGCCAGGATGGCGTCGTAGGCGGCCTGGATCTGGTCGGCCGGGAACAGGCCGGGATCGGGGATGCCGCCGGCGAAGGAAAGGATATCGGGCTGATCCAGCAGCTTCAGCAGCTCGCGGATCTCATTGGCGCGGACGCGGGTCATCCGCTGCGAGAAGCGCGCGGCCCAGTCGGGGGGCGGGGTGGTCATGGCGTGGTCTCTGTCTCGTCTGCCGAGGCGCTGGCCTCTGTTGGCCGCGCGGACGCGGCGTCTCACCTGATCAGCTCAGGGGCGTCATACGAGGGGGTGCGAGATCGGGCTCATGACGGGAACCTAGTGGGGCGGGGGCGAATTGAAAAGCCCCACCGCAAACCCTTCTCCCGCAAGGGGAGAAGGGACCATGTCGTCCTAGTTCTTCGAGGGGATGATCACCGTCATGCTCTCGTAGCCCTTCACGAAGGACGAGGGCACGCGCTTGGGTTCTTCCACGACCTTGATGGTGGGGAAGCGCGGCAGGATTTCTTCCCATAGGATCTTGAGCTGGAGTTCGGCCAGGCGGTTTCCCACGCAGCGGTGGATGCCGAAGCCGAAGGAAAGGTGCTGGCGGGGGCGTTCGCGGTCGATGATGTAGGCGTTCGGATTGACGATCACCTCTTCGTCCCGGTTGCCCGAGGCGTACCACATGACGACCTTGTCGCCCTTCTTGATGGTCTTGCCGCCCAGCTCGACGTCCCGCGTCGCGGTGCGGCGCATGTGGGCCAGCGGGGTCTGCCAGCGGATGGTCTCTGAAACCATCGACGGCACCAGGTCCGGATTGGCGCGCAGCTTGTCGTACTGATCCGGGTTCTGGTTCAGGGCCAGGACCGAGCCGGTCATGGAGTTGCGGGTGGTGTCGTTGCCTCCGACGATCAGGAGGATCAGGTTTCCCAGATACTCCATGCGATCCATGTCCTTGGTGGCCTCACCATGGGCCAGCAGGGAGATCAGGTCGCCCTTGGGGGGCTGGGCGATCCGTTCGGCCCACAGGCGGCTGAAGTAGTCGACGCATTCGAACAGCTCCATCTGCCGCTCGGCCTCGACGACCTCGGGATCCTCGGAGCTGAACAGGCCCGATTCCGGACCCGCCGTGGCCACGTCCGACCAACGGGTCAGCTTGCGACGGTCCTCCCAGGGGAAGTCGAACAGGGTCGCCAGCATCTGGGTCGTCAGCTCGATGGAGACCTTGTCCACCCAGTCGAAGGGCTGGTTGATCGGCAGGCTGTCCAGGGTGTTCTGGATCCGCTCGCGGATCAGAGGTTCCAGAATGTGCAGGTTGTGGGGCGAGACGACGGGGCTGACGGTCTTACGCTGCACGTCGTGCTTGGGCGGGTCCATCGCGATGAACATCGGAAGGGTGAAGTCTTCCTTGGGGTCGAAGATGGTGATCGCCGGCTCGGAGGAGAACGCCTCGTGATTGGTGTCGACGGCCATGATGTCGTTGTACTTGGTGACCGACCAGTAGGCGCCGTCCTCGTGCTGATCGGCGGGATGCAGGTGGACCGGGTCCTCCTTCCGCAGGCGCTCGAAGTAGGGCCAGTAGGTCTCGGTGCGCCACAGCTCGATGTCGGTCAGATTGATCTCGTCGAGCGGGATCGAATAGGCCCGGGCGCGCGCTTCCGCTTTCAGGTCGATGTTGCCGTCGCTCATCAGGTGTCCTCCGAAGCCGTCTGGAGCGGCTATCTTATCACTGTTCAGACAAGAATGCTTGAGGCAGGGCCTCAAGGCAAGGGGGCGCACAGAGGACCGCCCCCTGTCCGTAGAAAATCTGTACAGACGGAAGCGCACGACCGTGCTGTAACGGGGGCTTCTCGAACAGATGTTTGACTGGAGCGCCCATGGCCGCCGACGCCCTCTTCAAGCCCTTCGACTACAAGGGCCTGCACCTCAAGAACCGGATCGTCATGGCGCCGATGACCCGGTCATTCTCGCCCGGTGGCGTCGTCACCGACGACGTCGTGGCCTATTACAAGCGTCGCGCGGCGGCTGAGGTCGGGCTCATCGTTTCTGAAGGCACGGGCGTCGACCGGCCGATCTCGGTGAACGACGCCAATGTGCCGCGCTTCCACGGCGAGGCCGCCCTGGCCGGCTGGAAGCGGGTCATCGACGCGGTGCACGAGGCCGGTGGTGTCATGGCGCCCCAGCTCTGGCACGTCGGCGCGGTGCGCGCCCGCGACCCCGAGTTCTCGCCCAAGGGCCCCTATGACAGCCCCTCTGGCCTGTCGCGTCCCGACAAGCAGTTCGGCGAGGGCATGTCCGAAGAGGACGTCGCCGACGCCATCCGCGCCTTCGCCGACGCCGCGGCCCACGCCAAGGCGCTGGGCTTTGAGTCCGTCGAGCTGCACGGCGCCCACGGCTACCTGATCGACCAGTTCTTCTGGGAAGGCACCAACGTCCGCGAGGACGCCTACGGCTCCAAGGAACTGCCCGGCCGCGCCCGCTTCGCCGCCGACATCCTGAAGGAAGTCCGCAAGGCCGTCGGCCCCGACTATCCGGTGATCATCCGCATCAGCCAGTGGAAGCAGCAGGACTACGCCGTCCGCCTGGCCCACGATCCCAAGGCGATGGAGGCCTGGCTGGGCGCCCTGGTGGACGCCGGCGCCGACATCCTGCACTGCTCGCAGCGCCGCATCTGGGAGCCGGAGTTCGAAGGCTCGGACCTCAACTTCGCCGGCTGGGCCAAGAAGCTGACCGGCGTGCCGACCATCTCGGTGGGCTCGGTGGGCCTGTCGGGCGAGTTCATCGCGGCCTATGGCGGCGAGGCCTCGCAGCCGGCGTCGCTGGACGAGCTGGAACGCCGCATGGACCGCGGCGACTTCGACCTGGTGGCCGTCGGCCGCGCCCTGCTGCAGGACCCCGAGTGGGTGCTGAAGATCAAGGAGGGCCGCAATGACGAGCTGAAGAGCTTCGAACGGTCGGCCATGGGGGTGCTGTACTAGTGGCGCCATGGAGGCGGGGCGCGGGCCCCGCCGCCCTTGATGCGGCGAAGCGGACCTTTCGGATAGCGCCGGGAAGCGGACGTTCCCAACGACC
>NZ_JBBKVV010000155.1:0-3240 GCF_037968635.1 Phenylobacterium sp. | reverse complement strand
CATGAAGTCGGTGTCGAGGCCGTCGGTGGCCCCGTAGAGCTCCACCTTCACCGGTCCGGCGATGGCGAGGTCCTTGTCCAGGACCGGGGTCTGGAAGCGCAGATAGTCCTGCCGCGCCGGGACCTGGCGCTGATCCTGCGGCCCCCGGTCGAAGGTCAGGTTGGCGCCCCCGAAGGTGGCCACCGGATTGGCCGGATCGAACCTGTAGCTGAGCTTGGCGTCGGTCGCGGGCGGGGCCGTCTGGGCGAGCGCGCTCATCGGCGAGATGCAAAGGGTCGCGGCCAGCAGGGCCTGCTTCAAGGCCATCATGGGCTTCCCCCCGCGCCGACATGGGCGCGAAAATTTTCTGTCTTTGAAATCGCGGCGCGGACGCCACGGGGAGATTAGGCGCCGCAATCGCAAATTCGGCTAGTGCGCGTCGTCCCAGTTGGCGGCGGCGCGGGCGTCGACCACCAGGGGCACCGAGAGCGCCACCACGGGTTCGGCGGCGTGCTCCATGACCTTTTTGGCGACCATGATCAGCGCATCGGCCTCGGCCTGCGGCGCCTCGAAGACCAGTTCATCGTGCACCTGAAGCAGCATGCGCGCCTTCAGGCCGGACTCCTTCAGAGCCGCCGGCATGCGGATCATGGCGCGGCGGATGATATCGGCCGCCGCCCCCTGCAGCGGGGCGTTGATCGCGGCGCGGTCGCCGAAGGCCCGCTCGGCCTGGGACTTGGAATAGACCGCCGGGATATTGACCTTGCGGCCAAAGATGGTGGTGACGAATCCCTGGGCGCGGACCGCCTGCTTGGTGCGGTCCATATAGGTGCGGATGCCGGGGAAGCGTTCGAAATAGGTCTTGATATAGGCCCCGGCCTCGTCCTGCGGGATGGAGAGCTGATTGGCGAGACCAAAGGCCGAGATGCCGTAGACGATGCCGAAATTGATCGCCTTGGCGCGCCGCCGCGTCTCGGCGGGCATGCCCTCGACGGGTACGCCGAACATCTCCGAGGCGGTGGCGGCGTGGATGTCCAGGCCGTCGAGGAAGGCCTTCTTCAGCTGCGGGATGTCGCCGACATGGGCCAACAGGCGCAGTTCGATCTGGCTGTAGTCGGCGCTGATCAGCACGTGGCCCGACTCAGCGATGAAGGCCTTGCGGATCTTGCGGCCTTCCTCGGTGCGCACCGGGATGTTCTGCAGGTTGGGGTCGGAGGACGACAGCCGCCCGGTGGTGGTGGCGCCCAGGGCATAGGAGGTGTGAACGCGGTTGGTGCGCGGCGAGATCGCGACGGCCAGGTTGTCGGTATAGGTGCCCTTCAGCTTCGACAGTTGCCGCCAGTCCAACAGGACGCGGGGCAGTTCGGCGCCCTGGGCGGCCAGGTCCTCAAGGATCGAGGCGTCGGTGCCTTGCGCCCCCGTGGCCGTGGTCTTCTTCGAGGCCAGGCCCATCTCCTGATAGAGCACCTCGCCGACCTGCTTGGGGCTGCCAAGGTTGAAGGGGCGCCCGGCCAGGGTGTGGGCCTGGGCCTCCAGTTCGGTCATCCGCACCGAGAAGTCGTGGCTCAGCCGGGCCAGCTGGTCGGGATCGATGCGGATTCCCTCGATCTCCATCTGGGCCAGGACCGCCGGCATGGGGCGTTCCAGGGTCTCGTAGACGGTGAGCAGGCCCTCGGCGTTCAGGCGCGGCCGCAGCAGCAGGTAGAGCCGCAGGGTGACGTCGGCGTCCTCGGCGGCGTAGCAGGTGGCCGGCTCCAGCGGCACGTGCTTGAAGCTCTTCTGCGCCTTGCCGGTCCCGGCCACCTGCTTGAAGGGAATGGGTTCGTGCTCCAGCCAGCGCTTGGACAGCTCGTCCATGCCGTGGCTCTTGTGCAGGCCCGCCTCCAGCACATAGCTGATCAGCATGGTGTCCTCGATGGGGGACACCTGGATGCCTTGGCGCGACAGCACGGCGATGTCGTACTTGGCGTTTTGCGCCACCTTCAGGACCGAGGGGTCCTCCAGCAGGGGCTTGAGCCGGGCGATCACCTCGTCGTGGGAGATCTGGGTCAGGTCGGCCGGGGCGTCGAACGCCAGCCCGCCTTCCTGCTCGTGGCCGACCGGGATGTAGCAGGCCTCGCCCGGCGCGATGGCCAGGGACACCCCGCAGAGGCCGGCGTTGGCCGAGGAGAGCGAGTCGGTCTCGGTGTCGAAGGCGATGACGCCCGCCGCACGGGCCTTGGCGATCCAGGCGTCGAGGGTCTCAAGATCCCGAACACAGACATATTTGGTGACGTCGATGGGGCCGTGGTCGGTCACCACCTGCGGACGCGGCCCCGGCGTGCTGGGCGCAGCGGGCGCCTTGGCCCCGCCACCGCCGCCGGCCACGCGGCGGCCCAGGGTGTGCAGGCCCATCTCCTCCAGGAAGGCGGCCAGCACCTCAGGCGTCGGCTCGGCCACCTTCAGGTCGTCGATGGGGGAGGGAAGCGGGGTGTCGCAGTCCAGCTGCACCAACTGCCGCGACAGCCGGATCTGGTCGGCGAAGTCGATCAGGGTCTGGCGGCGCTTGTCCTGCTTGATCTCGCCGGCTCGGGCCAGCAGCGTGTCCAGGTCGCCATATTCGTTGATCAGCAGGGCGGCGGTCTTGATGCCGATCCCCGGCGCGCCCGGCACATTGTCGACGCTGTCGCCGCACAGGGACTGGACGTCCACCACCTTTTCCGGCGGCACCCCGAACTTCTCGATCACCTGCTCGCGGCCGATCAGCAGGTTCTTCATGGTGTCGAGCATGCTGACCCGGTCGCCCACCAGCTGCATCAGGTCCTTGTCGGACGAGACGATGCGCACCTCGCCCCCCATGTCGCGGACCTTGCAGGCATAGGCGGCGATGATGTCGTCGGCCTCATAGCCGGCCAGTTCCAGGCAGGGGACGCCGAAGGCGCGGGTGGCCTCGCGCACCAACGGGAACTGCGGCACCAGATCCTCCGGCGCCGGCGGGCGGTGGGCCTTGTACTGGTCATAGAGCTTGTTGCGGAAGGTCTTCTCCGAGTGGTCGAACACCACGGCCAGGTGGGTGGGCGCGTCGGTCTGCGCCTTCATGTCCACCAAGAGCTTCCACAGCATGTTGCAGAAGCCCGACACCGCGCCGATCGGCAGGCCGTCGCTCTTGCGGGTCAGCGGCGGCAGGGCGTGGAAGGCCCGAAAGATGAAGCCAGAGCCGTCCACCAGATAGAGCCGGACCGCCGGTCCGTCCTGGGTGGCGGCGCGGGGCAGGTCGGGCAG
>NZ_JBBKVV010000154.1:0-23248 GCF_037968635.1 Phenylobacterium sp. | reverse complement strand
GACACGCCTGGCCCGCGCGCTTGCGGTCATAGGCGGCCACCAGGCTCTGGTAGGGCGGCAGGAAGGTGTGCAGCACCACCGGTTTGCCATCTGTCGAGGTCCCGGCGACGCCGGAGCGGATCTCGAAGTGCATGTGGATGGTGGTGGGGGTGCCTCCGAAGTCATTGGAGGCCTTGCCCAGGTTGTCGCCGGCCTTGACCGAGGCGCCTTCCTTCACGGCCAGCTGGTTCATCCGCATGTGCAGGTAGCGGTAAACCCGGTGCGGCGGCGCCGACGCCGTCAGGGTGACGGTATAGGTCCCCATGTCTGTGATGATCCCGTCCTCGGCCGCGACCACCCAGTGCTTGTCCTTCTTGCAGGTGGCCGGCCGGATGTCCTGACCCTGGTGGCCCTTGCCGTTGGCGCAGAGCGGGCTGGAATGGCCGCGGCTTTCACAGAAATTGTCTCTCCAGGGCAGGCTGTAGTTGCTGGCGTCGCACTGGCTGGGCTTGTCCTTCGGGCCCATGCCGCCGCCGGCCCCATAGACTTGGGAGTTGGCGAAGGCGTCGTCGGCGAACGGGAAGCAGAGATTCGGCGCCCAGGCGGTGCGGTCGAGGTAGCCGGAGCCGGATTTCGGCAGCAGCTCGCCGGTCGGAAAATGGCCGAAGGTTCCGGCGGCGGGAACCTCCGCAGTCTTCACCGGATCGACGGGCGTCTCGGCGTTGGGCTCGTCGGGAAGCTGTTCGACACCGCCGTCGCCGACGGGTTCGTCGGGCTCCGCCGACGGACCGGTGGCCACGGGAGCGCCCGGCAGGACATCACCTGCGACCGTCGGGCTGGGGCCTGCCGCTGGGGTTCCGAACCATCCGGAATTGTAGCCAACCAGGGCCAGGACCGCGAGGAGGATCAGGATCAGGAAGATCAGGGGTGCGCGCATGTCCTAGGCCCCCAGTCCGGCGGCCTGACGGGCGGCCTTGCCCATCACCACGACGGTGCTCTTGGCCACCAGGGATCTCACATAGGTTTCCGTCCGGCAGCGGGCGTCGGATGGCGCGTCGCAGCGCAGTTCGGCGGTGTAGAGGACGCCGTAGCGGACGAAACTGGCCAGTTGGCCGTCCACCGTGCGCTGGATCACCAGCTGTTCGGGGCCGATGTTCGGCAGGTTCAGCTTGGATGTGGCGGGTAGGGGCGTGGTCTTCGCTGCGCCGGTCAGTGACACCCGCGCGCCGGTGAGGTCGGCGGTGATCGAGTAGTAGTCGCCGAAGGTATAGATTCGCGCCCCGCCCATCAGATCGGCGTCATTGGGCAACAGGATGGGCAATTTGGTCTTGTCCACGGCGGCTTGATCGAGACCGCGACCGACCGGGGAGTTCCCGCCGCCGCTCTGGCGAAGGCCGCCGACCGCGCCCTTCCAGTCAATGCCACCGGGTCCGCCCGGCGGACGGGCGACCGGGCCGAGCGCGCCAGGAATGGCGAGGACGCCGGGACGCACCTCGGCCGGGCGGGCCGCGGCGGGGCGCGTTGAGGGCGCAGGGGGCGGCGCCACCTGCGCGCTGGCGGTCACGGCGGCGAGCGTCGCCGCTGTGACGATCAGGGCTCGGATCTTCGGATTTCGCATTGGCCCCCGCCATCACGTCAATGTCAGACGTTCGCGCGGTTGCGCGCCGCTGTTAACCCCGGGTTGTATCCCCAATATGGGTTCAACACCAAATCGCCAAAATGCTGGCCAACTCTCCCGCTGATTGCGGGGCGCTGGGGCAAATTCGGTTGACGCTAGGTCATCTTTGTTGCGTCGCCGCAATTGAACCCACCTCACTTGCTGGCTATATGCACGTCCCTGTCGCGAGGCCGAGCAGCCCCGCGCGCCCATGTGCGTAAGGACTGCCCATGCTGGTGACCCTGATGAAGGCCAAGCTGCACCGCGCCACGGTGACCCAGGCCGACATGGACTATGAGGGCTCCATCGCCATCGACCGCGAGTTGCTGGACGCCTCGGGCATCCTCCCGCACGAGCAGGTGGATGTGCTCAACATCACAACCGGCGCCCGCTTCACCACCTACGCCATCGAGGCGCCGCGAGGCTCCAGGGTGATCGGGGTCAACGGCGCCGCCGCCCGCCTGGTGCAGAAGGGCGACAAGGTCATCATCGTGACCTACGGCATGCTGCCGGCCGAGGAGGCCCGCAACTACTCGCCGACCGTCGTGCTGCTGGATGACGCCAACGAGATGAAGAAGGCCGCGTGAGCTCGCGCCTGACCCTGGCGGCGGCCCTGGTCCTCAGCCTGTCGGCCTGCTCGCCGGCGGTCCTGAAGGATGTGGACATCGCCGCCCTGGATGCGGCGATCAACGACACGGTGGGCGATCCCGGCACCTGCGTTCTGATCGGGGAAACCGGTTCCGGCGAAACCGTCCATCGCTTCGGCTCCAACGTCACCTGCGCTCGGGTCCTGCCGGCCTGCGACGGCGCGAGCCGGACATTGGGTGAACTGCTGAACGTGACGGCGAAGACCCGACAGCCGATAAATGTCAGCTGCCCTAGTTCGCCGGATGGCGGGCGCACCGTGGCCTGGGCTGCGGGGCCCATCGAGACCCATGAGGAACTTGTCTACGCCGCCGCGATGGAGGGCCCCAACACCCCGCCGGGTATCGTGGTCGCCGACAAGCTGAAGAACGCCTTCGAAAAGGTTGGCCTGATCAAGCGGTAGGGTCCTCCCCGCCGAAGCGGGGAGGAAGACATCGCCGCCTAGCGCGTCAGCTCGTAGAGCCCCGTCACGTCCACCCGCACCTTCAATTCGCCCCCGGCGACCGGGGTCGACTCCGCCTTGTCGAAGCGCGCCATAGCCATCATCGGCATGGGGGAGGGCGGGGTATAGCCGCCGCCTTCGCTGAGCGTCACCAGTCTGCCGACCCGGTAGCCGGTGGCGCGCGCATAGAGATTGGCCTTGGCCGACAGCGCCTTGACCGCCGCTTCGCGGGCCGCGTTCTCGGCGGCCGTGGGATCGTTCAGGCCGAAGGAGATGCCGTTCACCTGGTTTGCCCCGGCATTGACCGTGGCGTCGACGGCCGAACCCAGGCGGGTCAGGTCATGGACGGTGACGGTCACGGTATTGCTGGCCTGATAACCCCGCAGCTTGGGCGGCTCGTTCTGCACATAGTCGTACTGCGCGTTCAGGTTCAGACCCGACGTCTGGATGTCCTTGTCGGCGATGCCGGCGCGGCGCAGGGCGGCGAAGATCTTGTTCATCTGGGTCGCATTGGCGGCCATGGCGGCTGACGCCGTCGGCGCCTCGGTGTTCACGCCCAGATTGATGGTGGCCATGTCCGGCGCGATTCGGGTCTCGCCATAGGCCGAAAGGTTCAGTGTGGTGGCCCGGAACATGGAGTCGGCGGCGGGCGGGGCGGCCTGGGCCAGGGCGGCGGGCGCCGCGACCGTGGTGGCCAGGAGCAGGCTGAGGGCGCCGGCGCGGACGAAGGATTTCATAGGTGTCTCCCAAAGGGGTTCGAGCTTGACTGTACCACCCCGCTTTCAAACGAAGAACACAGGGCAGGGTTCCTTCATGACAAGGCCAAGCTGAACGGCGCCTTTAACGGCCGTGCAGCCCATGGTAACCCGCAGGCCGCGCTGCAGGGGCCTGTAGCTCAATGGTTAGAGCCGACCGCTCATAACGGTCTGGTTGTAGGTTCGAGTCCTACCGGGCCCACCAGCGTCTTCCTAAGGGCTTGTCCGAGCACAAGTCTTTGGTCCAGAACAGCTTCTCGGCTCCACCTGTCACACATTGGTGTACCACTTTGAGCGAGATCGACTTGGGCCGTTATCCTGGCGTCTACCGCCGAGGCAGCACGTGGTACGTGAAAAAACGCGTGCCCATGGACCTGCGCCACGTCGAAAGCCGCGAGCAGATCGCCATAAGCCTGGGGACCACCGACCCAAGGGAGGCCGAGCGGCGCTATCCATTTCGGCTGGCCGACATCGAGCGCCGGTTTCACGAACTCCGTTCCGAGCTAGCGGCTCAGGGCCCTGTGCAGGCGGCACTTCGGACGGGGCGGCTCGAACTCCTGTCTGATGCCGACATCGAGACGCTCGTGGGCGCTTGGTTCCGAAAGCGGGCCGCGTTGCGGGAGCCGTCCTTCGACACGCTCGATGCGCGCACCCATCTGGACCATCTGGCGGACGACGAGAGCCGTATCCGTGCGCCTGATCCGCATGACATGGACCCCGTGGAAAACGCCGCCAACAGGCTCTTGCTCGACGCGGGCATGGCGGCGAGGACCCGAAAGCTGGGGCACTCGCGGACCAAGGCGGCGGTTCCCGTCGTTGATCGCTCCACGTCCCAGTACGCGTACTTGATCAATCTCGTCCGACGAGCCTTGCTAGCCGACATTGCAGTGTCGCGAGATCAATTGGACGGCAGGCAGGCAGCGACGTTTGATCCGCTGTTCAACCCTGAGGGAGTGCGGTCTCCCCACGCCCCGATGGCCGCGAGCACCTCCGCTGCGATGGGTCGGCGCACGGTCGCCGATCTCGTCCGGGAGTATGGGCGATACCGGGAGGCTTCCTACGACAAGGAGAGCACGGACCGAAAATACAAGCTTCTGTTCCGGGCCCTGGAGGAGACGCTAGGTTCAGATTTTGCGGTCGCGGCGATCAAGGCGTCCGACTGTGTGCGGGTGAAAGCGCTTCTCGACGTAACACCGCCCAACATCACGAAGCGCTTTGGCGGCATCACGCTTACCGAGGCCGCGTTGGTGCGAGAGAAGAAGGGGCTTCCTGCGATGGCTGCGACCACCGTGGGAAGCTACATGCAGAACCTGTCGGCCATTTTTAATTGGGCGGAAAGGCAAGGCGATTGGGGAGTTCATCGGAACCCCGCCCAGGGATTGACGGGAAGCAGGCGGCCAAATGTCCAGCGCCGAGGCTTTGAGGCCGACGAACTGAAAAAGGTCTTTGCTGCCCTGGAACAGTTCCGTGAGGATGTACCAACCAAGTTCTGGGTACCTGCGTTGGCGGTATACACCGGGGCTCGCGCGGGGGAGATTTGTCAGCTTCGCTCCGTGGATGTGATTGAGGTGGACGGTGTGCATTGCCTCAATCTGTCGGAATTCGGGCCGGATGGCGCACGCGTTGCAGACAAGCGGCTCAAGACTGCGGCCAGCGAGCGGATCGTCCCTTTGCACCCTGCGATCATTGAGGCTGGGTTCATCCAGTTTGTGGAACGCCAACACAATCATGATCGCCTGTTTCCCGACCTGAAAGCCGGACGGAAAGGCAATTTCTCTCACGAATTTTCAAAGTGGTTTGGCCGCTTCAAGCGAGGCATCGGTTTTGTACAGCCCTCCTTGGTTTTTCACAGCTTCAGGCATGGTTTCCGTGATGCCTGCCGGATGGCGGACATTAATGATGAGACATCGCGCGCACTCGGGGGCTGGTCGGCGATCAATCAGGCGACCCGCTACGGGAACCGGGGGATGGTCCCGGTCTTGGATCGAGCAATGAAGAAGCTCGACTTTGACGGGTTCAAACTACCGCTGGCTTCGGATTAGGGAAGCGCCACTGCGCACCGTAACGAGGGCGACTACTTCCCGCCCCGCCGGGCCAACAGTGCGACCTGTTCGACCGCGATCTCAAGGTCTGCGTCACCGAGTGCGCGCGCGTTCATAAGCAGTCGGGTGAGCATATGCGTTCGGTGCTCGGACGCGCCGTCCTCCAGATCAAAGAAGTCGCGGATGGGCACGTCCAAAGCTTCAGCTAGCTTCTCAAGTGTCTCAAAGCTGGGAAGCGCAAGGCCGCGCTCCAAGGCCGACACGGCGTCCACAGAACGCTCAATGCGCTCTGCCAGCCGCTCCTGAGTGAGCCCCCTCGACTTCCTGATCTCGCGGAGGCGGCCCCCGACCCGTAGCTTGAGCGACATGCCCGAAAGTCCATCGGCAGGACCCCAAGCGACACCGCGCGAAACTCGGCTTTCAGACAATAACTCGTATTATACTACGCGTTGTCGTTCGGAAGCCGTGAGGAGATGCCGGTGGAGTTGGTGCTTGGGTTCGGATGGTTCCTCGGGAGCATGTACGCGCTTGTCAGTCTGTTCCGACCACTGCCCCCGTTTAAAGGGCGGAAACAGGCTGGCCTCGCCCTCATCGGGGTCCAGATCGCAGCCGTTGCAGCGGCCATCGCCATTCCTAGCCCTGCGCCTGTGGCTGAGGCGCAGGCTCCAGCGCCACCGGCACCCGCTGATGTAGCTCGGGCGGACGCGCCGTCGGGCGACCCGTCGTATCTGGTCAGGATCAAGCCGGGTGAGAAGCTGACAGAAGCTCCTTCGGCGCGCCCGGCCGATCTCGCGGCGCTGAGGGAAAAGACCAGGGCGGGGCTAGAGACGCTGGACGCGGCCGAAGTGGTGCTCACCAACGCCGTTCAGAACGGCCGGGTCGATCTGGTGCGCGACGCACAAATCGCCGTTCAGAAAGTCAGCTTCGCGATGGTGCGGGATCGAGAGCCGCTGCGTGGAACGGGCGACATGGAAAGGGTCGCGCCTTGCGAGCGCGCAGCCAGCAACTTGGCGTCGGTCGCGCGCAGCGCGGCGACCGAGGGGCAGGGCACGACGGCTGTCCAGAACCGTCTGCGGCTCATGGGGCGTTACCAGGAAGAGCGTGAGAGGTGCGCGGCTTGGTTGTCAGAGTAAGTCACTGATTTATATGCGTTTTCGTTGACAAAGGTTCGGTCACATAGGAGAATAGAAGAGTAGGGAGTAGGTGTTCATGCGTCGGTATAGAGAGTTGGATGAGATGGGGCGTGTCCAGTTGTCTCGCTCTTTCTACATTCGGGACTTCCTGTTCTCGGAGATCGGCGCAGCCTTTGGCATTCCGAACGTACCGGACGACCTTGACCTTGCCGTCTACGCTGGCCGACGGCTTTGCGAGACGATCCTAGAGCCCTTGCAAGACACGTTCGGCCGCATCCACGTCCGGAGCGGCTATCGTTCCGCGCACCTCAACGCGTTCGGCAATGCGCGCGGCCTCAATTGCAGCAGCAATCAACGGACCTTTGCCGATCACATCTGGGATCGCCGCGACGCCGAGGGCAACGCTGGGGCCTGTGCGACAGTGGTGATCCCCTGGTTCCTGGAGCACCACCGGCCGGACGAATGGGAGAAGCTGGCATGGTGGCTATGGGACAACTTCGACTTCCACCGAGTTGTGTTCTTCGGCCGCCAGGCATCGTTCAACATCGGTTGGCGCGAGAACCCGATGCGGGAGATCAGATCGCACGTTGCGCCGCGAGGCATCCTCGCCGGACCGGGGATGCTTAACGGGTGGGGCGATCATTCTGACCAGTATCCTGGTTTCCCGGCGCTCCGCGCGCCCGCCCAGCCAGCATTGCAACCCGTTGCAAGCGGAGCGCTGCATTGCATCCCGCTGCACCGCCATAAGGAACAGCGCGGGGAGGTATGTCCGACGGCCACCGTCACACGCGAACGAACGTATACGCGAGACAAGATCGGCACCGGCGCATGACCGAGAACCGATTTATCGCCTATTACCGCGTTAGCACCGACCGTCAGGGGCGGTCCGGCCTCGGATTGGAGGCCCAACGCGAGGCAGTACGCAGCTACGTTGCTCAGCGAAGCGGCGACGTGCTGGAAGAGTTCACGGAGGTGGAGACCGGAAAACGGTCTGACCGTCCGAAGCTAGCCGCTGCACTGGCGGCGTGTCGCCAGCAGAAGGCCATGCTCGTGATCGCCAAGCTCGACCGTCTGGCGCGCAACATGGCATTCGTCGCAAACCTCATGGAGGGGCGCGCCGATTTCGTCGCCGTGGACATGCCAAATGCGGATAAATTCACGATCCACATCTTTGCGGCCCTCGCCGAAGAGGAAGGCCGCCGTATCAGCCAGCGCACCAAGGCTGCGCTCGCAGCCGCAAAGGCGCGAGGCGTGGTGCTTGGCAGAGCAGGGGCGATCCTAGCACAGCGCAACCGCGATGCCGCGCAGGCGCGCGCCGATAGCCTTGCCGGGACGATCAGCGCGATAAGATCGGAGGGAGCACGGACCTACAGGGACATCGCGCAGGAACTCAACGCTCGCGGGGTATCGACGCCTATGGGAAGGCAGTGGCACGCTGGCTCCGCTCAACGGCTCTGCAACCGGCTTCAGGGAGCGGAAACCGCGCAGCCCCATCATGGAGGGGTTTCAACAGGGGAAGAATGCGCTGTCCATCTTGCCGACCTACTCCCCCACCCATCGCGTCGCGCCTAGCGACGCCAAGCAGGATCAAATCCGGCTGGAGGTGGGCGATTGGCGTCTGATCGCGCCACAGCCTGTCGCCCTCTTGAGCGCGCTTTGCGCGCCCGACCAGGGCGGGCTTTCATTCGCCGATGCAGGCTCCCGAAGGCCCCTCCAAATTCGGAAAGGCGGGCGCGGGTCAGGTGAGCGCGTTGGCGGGCCACTGTTCACGGGTGAGCTTAGGCATTGGCGCGCGGGTGCGGAGGACGACTTCTCTCCAGATCAATGGGGGTTGCGTCTCAGCCTATCGCTGAACCCCACTCGGTATGTTGCACACCAACAGTCGCGGCCGTTTGCTGGCCTTCCTGTCTCAGAATGGGCGCTTCCCGCTCCAGCCATGTATCGTCGGTCAACGGTCCGAGCCACGCGATTGGAAACGATCCTGGACGCCAATGACAACGTGCTGCTCACCGGGGCTGCTCAGGCTCATGGCCAGCCAGACGCATGGCCTCTGCATCTCCGCCGCTATTGGGGCGGGGTCATTCATGAGCTTGACGCTGCCTTCGTCCGCGCGGCGACGCGCTCGGGCGGCCTCGTGCAACGTGTTGCACAGAACCTCAACCTGCGAACTCTGGAGACCTATTGGGAGTTCGCCAGCGACGATCCGACCGCTCTCGTGATGGAACTTGAGCCCAATCTACTAGGGTTGGGCGCTTCAGCAGAGGCGCGTACCTTCGATTATCCGCATGGGGAGCGGGTCACTGGAAGGGTTCACAACGCTCGGTCGGTAACGGTCCGGTTGCGGCCCGGAGTGAAATTGAGGGTGTATGCGAAGACCACCGGCCGCATCCGATTTGAGATTGCGCACGACCTGCGAAAGCTCACCTCAACACAATTCCTTTTGCACACGCGATCAAGCGACGCCGATCTGTTCGGGTTGCTTGATACGTTGGCGAGAAGGGCGGCCGACGAGGTGAATGCCGTCCTCGAAAGCCTGGATAAACTTACCTTCTTTCCACCGAATAGCCTGCGCCCATACAATCTCGTCCGGCGCATCAGTGAAGCGCTTTCGGACGGGGCGGCTGCGGATGCGGCACTCTCGCTGATCGTCAACAACCGGGCGATCCGGCTCGCCCCGGGCGATCCGCTGCGGCAGATGGTGAAGGCGTTGGAGCGCTATGAAGTGCTGGTGAAGCAGAGCCACGCCACCTTTGTGGTCGCGCCGCTGTTTCGCCAAGCTGTCGCTCAACTGCGCGGGCACGCGCCACCTCGCGGGGGAGGAATGGCGCGCTCCTAGTCCGACCCCACCCGGCTACGCAGGGTGGCGTGTGCAACGCCATCGCGCTACGGATTAGGTGCTCAATCAGGGGTGGGGTAGGCGATTCCAATATGGCTCAGGACGGTCCTTCAAGCGCATCCGTTTACAAGCATAAACAGGAATCAGTGCAACGCCCGGATGTCGGCGTCGAGGCGCAGTTCTCGAACAAGAAAGCGCCGAAGAGTTACCGCTTCGATTCCAGCCTCGCACCCGAATTGGCGTGGGACGAGAACGGCGAGCGCGCCTTTGCGGAATGGCTGTTGGTGCTGATCGCCGACGCTGCAGACAAGGGCGAGGCTGCTGTGTTCGCCCAGCCGCAGGTGTGGCAGGGAACGGAGGAACGCTTCACGTCCCTCTCGCAATGTGGGGCGCGGCTGCGCAGCCTGACCCAGCCCTTCCTGAATTGGGCGGGCAAGGCCGAGCGCCAGCAGGTCACGGTGCCAACGCTCCCGCTCTTTGTTCACGAGCGCCATTCCACCCAAGCCATTCTCGAAACCCTGAAATCCCACAAGGCGACCGGCACCAACCTCGACTTGTTCGGCGACATCAACCTCGACGTTGCTGACAAGCTTGACGCCTATGAACACAAGGGGCCTTGGACGAACCGCCTGATCCTCGGCGATTCATTGCAGGTAATGAACTCTCTGCTCGAATACGAGGGCATGGGCGGTCAGGCGCAGATGATCTATTTCGACCCGCCCTACGGCGTAAAGTACGGGTCGAACTTTCAGCCCTTCGTTCGCAAGAACCGGGTAAATCACGGCTCCGACGATGAAATGATCCGCGAGCCCGAGATGGTGAAAGCCTATCGGGATACATGGGAGCTTGGGCTTCATTCCTACCTCACGTACCTGCGCGACCGGCTGACGCTTGCGCGCGATCTACTGACGCCTTCCGGTTCGATCTTCGTTCAAATCTCCGATGACAACGTGCATCACGTCCGGGAGGTGCTCGACGAAGTTTTCCCCGGCGGCTTCGTATCGCAGATCAGCTTTCAGACTACTTCTGGCTTTGAATCCTCAACACTGCCGACGGTCGGAGATTTCTTGCTCTGGTATTCTAAGAGCAAGGAGCATGTTCGTTACAATAAGGCCTTCCGCCCTCAGCCTCTCGAATTGGGCAAAGGCAATGCTCGATGGCTCATGCTCCCCGACGGCTCATATCGAGGGGTGACCGCCGCCGAAGCTCGCGGTGAGGCCGATATCCCTGACGGCGCAAAACCATACAAGCCGGGCGATTTGCAGTCGCAAGGTTCAGCCTCGGAGCCGCAGCCATTCGAATACCAAGGCAAGACATACAGGCCGGGTGCCAGTTCCCACTGGAAGGCGAACTACCCCGAGGGCATGAAAAGGCTTGCCGATGCTGGCCGCATTCACGTTGCTAAGAACAGCATCCAGTATGTGCGCTTTGCCGATGATTTTCCTTTCGAGCAGATCGGGAACATCTGGACGGACACAATCACAGGCAGTTTCACGGACTCAAAAGTCTACGTCGTTCAGACGGGTGTGAAGGTTGTCGAGCGCTGTATCCACATGACCACCGGTCCGGGCGATCTTGTGCTGGACATCACCTGTGGCTCCGGCACGACCGCTTACACGGCGGAACAGTGGGGTCGCCGCTGGATCACTGTCGATACTTCGCGCGTGCCTATCGCCCTTGCCCGGCAGCGGCTCCTGACCAGCACGTTCCCATGGTATCGCTTGAAAGACCCGGCGAAGGGCCCAGCGGGCGGCTTCGTCTACGAGCGCAAGAGGAACAATAGGGGTGAGGAGACCGGCGGCCTCGTCCCGCGCATCACACTCAGAAGCATCGCGAACGACGAAGACCCGAAGCTGGAAACGATCATCGACCGTGCGGAGGTGAGCGATAAGATCACCCGCGTCTGCGGCCCCTTCACCGTCGAAGCCACTATTCAGGCGGCGATGAACTTGGAGGACGAGACTTCTTCGTCATCGCGGGAGCCAGCGAGTAGCAGCCCGCGCGCCTATTTTGACCGCATGATCGAGGTGCTGCGTCAGAGCAAGACGCTTCGCTTGCCCGGCAATGTCACGCTGGGGCTAGAGGCCGTCAGCCCGCTCGCAGACCGGGAGCACCTTCACGCCGAGGCCGTGGCGCGCGACGGTGCGGAGAAGCGCATCGCCATTGTGTTCGGTCCAGAGGATGGCGCTATCGGCTCAGAATATGTGTTCAACGCCCACACCGAGGCGTTGCAGCAGGGCTATCAGCAGCTTTTCCTGTTCGGCTTCGCTATCGATGCCAAGGCGCGGGAGATGCTGGCTAAGCTCAAGTTGCCAACGACTTATGTTTCCGTCACGCCCGACGTTGTGATGTCCGACCTCCTTAAGACCAGCAAATCGAGCGAGATTTTTTCGATTACTGGGTTGCCGGACGTGAGCCTCGACCCCGCGGGGGAGGGCACAGACGGCGTGCCGCTCTATCGAGTTGTCATAAAGGGTCTCGACATCTTCCGGCCCGACACAATGGAAACGGACGAGGTGAAGGCGGAAAATCTGCCGTGCTGGATGCTCGACACCAACTATAATGGCATGGCGTTCCTCGCCTCTCAGGTGTTCTTCCCGAAGACCAGCGCATGGGACAATCTGCAAAAGTCCCTAAAAGGCCAATTTGCAGACAGCGTGTGGGAGCATCTGGCTGGGACGGTCAGCGAGCCCTTCACCCTGGGCGACAAGCGGCGCATTGCTGTGAAGGCAATCGACGAACGCGGCAACGAACTAATGGTGGTCAAGGCGGCCGGAGGCGATAGCTGATGCCCGCACCGCAGCGGCAGGAGCCGCCGATCAGCGTCACGGAGGTTGAATCTCCGATCATCAATTCGCCGTTCATCGAGCCGCAGTGCCATTGGCGCATCGAGCGCGGCGAGCCACCGGTGAAGGCCGATGGACGTAGGCGAGCGAGCTATTTCTACCGTGTGCCCGAACACGCAGGCAGTGGCCGCCGCAGTCGCGCGCAGCCGGACATGTTTGAGAGCGAGCGCGGCGAGAAAGTCGAACTTGAGATCGTCAATCTCGTGCGTGAGCGCGTGAAGGAATGGCGCGAAGGTGCGCGTTCCGATGGTCTGGCCTATGACGGCGCGTCCCTGGTGACGAAGGAATTGCTCGATCTCTGGCGCAGCGATGAGCGGATGCAGCGCTTGTTCTTCGCGCAAATCGAAGCGGCCGAGACCATCATCTTTTTGGCCGAAGCCGCCGACATCTACCGGAAGGGCATCCCCGAAATCCCGAAGGACGAGCCGGGCTTGGAAGCCAAGGCCGTCGGGGTGCGCGCCTTCATTCGCTATGCGTGCAAGATGGCGACTGGCTCCGGCAAGACCACGGTCATGGGGATGCTGGCCGCATGGTCGATCTTGAACCGCGTCGGCTCACCCCGCGATGATCGCTTTACCGATACCGTCTTGATCGTTTGCCCCAACGTGACCATCAGGGAACGCCTTCAGGAACTGAACCCGGCCTTGGGCGATCTCAGCCTCTACCGCACTCGTCAGCTTGTGCCGCCCCACCGCATGGAGGAACTCCGGCGCGGCGAGGTGATGATCGCCAACTGGCATCGCCTCGCCAAGAAGGAGACGAACAGCGTCAATGGCGACTCCGCAAAGGTGGTGAAGGCGGGTGAGCCGGTAGAGGTGGTGAAGAACGCGGGAAAGGCCAACGAGACGGTCGAGACCAAATATTTCGAATCCGACGCCGCATGGTTCAAGCGCATCCGTCGCGAGCTTGGCAGTGGGAAGGGTCGAAGCCCGCACTGGCTCATTTTCAACGACGAGGCACACCACGCGTACCGACGCGGCGATGTGGCGGAGGGCGACGAACAGTCGCTCGACGAAGATAAGGACCTAGCAAAGAAAAACGCACGCGAGGCGACGATCTGGATCGAAGGTCTCGACCGCATCCACAAGCTCGCGGGCGGAAGCCGCCGACGCGGCATCAACCTCTGCATCGATCTTTCCGCCACCCCCTTCTATATCCAGGGCTCCGGCAACGAGGTGGGACAGCCCTTCCCGTGGATCGTGTCGGACTTCGGCTTGCTGGACGCTATTGAGTCCGGCCTTGTGAAGGTGCCTCAACTGCCGTCGCGGGACGTGACCGGTGCGGCGGAAGCCGCCTATTTCAATATCTGGCGCTGGGTGCAGGCCAAAGCCAAGGAAGACGGCTTCGGCACGAACATCACACCCGAAATCGTGATGAACTACGCCAGTGCGCCCATCAATCTCTTAGCAGCCGACTGGCATCAGCGTTTTGTCGAGTGGGAGCAGTCCGCCAGGGATCAGCAGAAGCACCCGGTGCCACCAGTGTTCATCGTGGTTTGCCGCGACACCGCCGTTGCGAGGGAGGTGCATACGTGGCTCGCCAACGGAAATGACAGCTATGGGGCCGCTCCGGCATGGTTCCGCAATGCGCCTGGGCAAGAGGTGACTGTGCGCATCGATTCCAAGGTGATCGAGGACATCGAAGAAGGTGGAACGAAGGACGAAACGCGCCGTCTGCGCTTCATTCTGGACACCATTGGAAAAGCCGAATGGCCGGGTGGCAAGGTGCCCGACGACTGGGCCGAGCTTGTGCGCAAGCACAACGACAAGGCCGAGAGCGAGGACAATGATGGCTCGCTTAAGTGGCTGGACGAGCGGGTTCCGCCGGGGCGGGACGTGCGGTGCATCGTGTCTGTCGCGATGCTTGCCGAAGGGTGGGACGCCAACACCGTCACCCATATCGTCGGCCTGCGCCCGTTCGGCTCGCAGCTTTTGTGTGAGCAGGTGGTGGGCCGCGCTCTCCGCCGAAAAAGCTACGCGCTGAATGAAGAGACGCAGATGTTCGCCGAGGAGACCGCCAAGGTCTTCGGCGTGCCGTTCGAGCTAATCCCGTTCAAGGTCTCGCCTCCCGGCCCGACGCCGCCGCAGCCCGAGCCGAACCACATCTATTCCGTGGCGGAGAAGGCGGAATTCGAGATCAGCTTCCCGATTGTCACCGGCTACCACCAGTCCGGGCAGTTCGACGTTTTCGTGGATTGGGGACAGGTGTCGAAAGTCACTATCGACCCCATGCGGATACCGCAGATAGTCGAACTAACGCCGCTCACCACGCCGGATGGATCACTCGCCGCCTATGGCCCCGGCGAAAAGCCGGTGCTGTCTTTGAGGGATTGGCGGGCGATGTTCCGGGACCAGCAGGTGGCCTTCCGACTGGCGAAGGAGATTTGCACGCGCTGGGCAGCCGACAATGGCGCGACAGCCGTTCCAATGCAGGTGCTGTTCCCCAGGGTCGCCTTCGCGGCCAAACGCTTCCTTGCCGAAAAGCTCGACCTTAAGGGCGGCAGTCAGCCTTGCGACGTGCTCTTGGTGGGCGAGTACATGCAGGCGGCTGTCGGGTCGTTGCTGGAGGCCCTCAAGAAGGGGGCTGCGACATCGAACGCCGAGATCGCAGTCATCCCGCAGGGCGCAGCGGGACGCGGCAGCACGCTCCATGTGGACTTCCACAGCACTAAGCCGATCTATCCTGTGACGCGGTGCCATCTCAATGCGATGGTCGCTGACACACAAAAGTGGGAACAGAGCGCCGCGTTCTTGCTCGACAGCCATCCCGGTGTCAGGCGCTGGGTCAAGAATGACCGCCTCGGCTTCTTCATCCCTTATCGAAATCGCGGCATCCCCGCGCGCTACATCCCTGATTTCATCGCTGTGACCGACAAAGATTTGAACCTCGTCGTCGAGATCAAGGGACAGGTCACGGACGATGCGGATGCCAAGGCGAAGGCCGCGAACCGTTGGGTGGATGCTGTCAATCGCACCAATCAATATGGTGTGTGGCGTTATTTGCTTGTCACTGACCCCGGTGCGCTCGGGCGCATACTCAACGAGTATGCCTCCGCATCCGTGGGATGAAGGGCCTTTCAACCTGACCTGAGAATGCTGGCCCGGCGTTAGGGGGGCCGAATTGACGTGGCCGCCTCGAACTAAAGTGGTCGCGTCGCTGGAGGTGCCGGAGAATTGCAACTTGTTGCACACGCCGGATGAACACGCCGCGCCAGTGTCACTGGGACCCCTTATGCCGTGACGCAAAGATGATGAAGAGGCGCGTGGCGCGCTCAAACGCGAGGAGAGCCCACACGGAAGTCCCGACCCAGACCGATAACCAAACCATCTCCAGGTTTCGCACTATGGGCGCAGGCTGCCATACCAAGGTGGGGATGCTCAGCACGCAGAGAATGAAGCCCGCTGTGATTGCCACAATCGTGAAGCCGTTCGCGCGTTGAAGATAAATGGACTGCCGCGCCTGCGCGAGAAAGCCTCGGTCGGCAGTAACGACGAAGCTGTAAAAGGTGAATAGAAAACCCGTGAACACCGTGGAGAGGTTGAATAACGCTGCGTAGAGCTGATCAAGATGCCAGCCGTTTGCGGCGGCTGAGGTCATGAGATTGGGGCCGAAGACGAGCATCATTGCGGCCCCAGCTAGTCCTAGAACGTGTGGGTAGTGCTCCTCGACGCGACGCGCGACTTTATCGGCGACCGTGGCCATCCGGTGCTCCGAACTGTCGCTGAATGAGAGGCATATTCGCCCCGAGGGTTTCTCGGAGGAATTGACGGCGGACGGCATAGTGGCGCGCCGGGTCGCCCTCGGGAAGTTCTAGCTCGCTCTCCGCTTGGAGCTGTTCATGCAAAAGGTCGAGCGGATGGTCGTCGCCCTCCATCTTGGCCTGGAGCTTCTCTACGCCCGGCTCGCCCATCAGCCGCCCGATGGATGCTAGGAGCCCTCCCTGGGCCAACCAATGGTCTCTACTGCGCCCGACGCTCACTTTGATTTCGACGTCGAGCCCGTCGTAGGCATCGGCAATCATGCGGGCCCCCCTCGCTGCGGGGATGTCTGGATCATCCAGAACGTCCAACCGGTCTATACCGGCGAACTTCACGCTGAAGCTTCGGGCTCGCCCGGCACGGAATCGGTCGATAGCGTCATCAGTGAGGACGGGTCTCAAGCTGAAGATGCGCATCGGATCGTCCGTGGCCACGTAAAGCGCCACGCGATTCGGCGTCGCAGATTGCATGTTCGATTGAAGCAGCATGACCCTGGTCGGGCGATGGTAGATGAAAGCGCCAAGATGACCGATCCCGTGCCCGTCGTTTAGCTGGATTGGGACAAGCCCTGCCGCACCTGCTTGTGGTGGAATATTCACCCGTTGCACGCGACAGAAGTCGCCTTCCACAAGCTGATCTCTGACGTCGCACTGCTCCAGCCGCAGCGTCACGCCGCCGCCCAAGTCGCGCTCACGGTCGCTTGGCGCGCCGCCCGCCATGATCGCAAGCAGGATGTCTGCGAACTCTGGCTGACCGTTAGGCGCTTCCGAGAGCCGGTAAAATCGCCCTTTGATTCGGCTATCCATTATTTATCCCCCATCGCGCGCTCAGGTTGCGTGCCGACGTGTGAAACCGCAAGTGCTGGTGAGCGCTGAAGTTGAGGCTGGTCAGTAGTGTAGGTTCGATATCCCGCTGCGTGTCAGCCTTCGCAGCAATTGGCGGGGGCAACGGAGTTGGGCGCGATAGTCAGGTGGGGGTTCGTGTTCCAACGAAGGACCCACATCAAGGGTTTTCAGCTGCGCCACATGCCTGTAACACATTGGCCGTGATGGGTTGCCCTAAGTAGCTGTTTTTGCAGAACCTGTGGCGGGCTCGGTTAAAGTCCTACCGGGCCCACCAGCACGCTTCCACCCCCGTCCGTGGAAGTTTCAAATCTTCGCTCAAGCCAATGTAAATGCGAGATTTTGTGTCCCAGGAAGTCCAGCGACGTCCATCTGCATCGGGCGATTGTTGGTGCATTTTCGCCTGGATACCAACGTTGGCTTGTGAAATGCCAACGCCATGGCTCTGTCAGACGTCCAACTCCGTGCGCTGAAGCCGGCTGAGAAGCCCTTCAAAATCAGCGATTTCGCCGATGGTCGCCGCGTCCATCTCAGCAAGGCCGAAGCGAAGGTGCTTGCCGTGCGCCTCTCCCATGCGGGCCAGGAGGTGTCTAGGGCCCGACTGATCCTTGAATGCTCGGAAGGTGCACCCCTTTCGGAGGGGGCAATAAACCTACGTATCCGCCGGTTGCGTCGTCCCTTGGGCGCATCGGGTGAGTCAATCATCGAAAGCTGCCGGGGCCAGGGTTATCGCGTCCCGGTGTCAGTGCTGATCTGTGACGATGAGGTCGGCGACGCTTTGGCCCCTGGGTGGCCACGGGCGGCATAAGCGGTCCCTAGTTCCAACCTCTCGGCTCAGCCGCAGGAAGGACGTGCTTCGCGTGGCGCTGCTATGGCGTCCTGCATCTCGCACTGCGTTGGAAATCTAATGCCTCTAAGCCGCGACACGGTCCTTGCCGCCCAGCCCTTCGATAATGGGGCAATCAGGTCGCTTGTCGCCGTGGCAGCTGCGCACCAGGACCCGTAGCGTGTCGCGGAGTTCGGTCAGCTCAGCGAGCTTGCGGTCGATCTCAGTCAGCTTGGCCTTGGCGATAGCTTTCACGGTCGCGCTCTCGCGATCCTTGTCGCTGTAGAGCGACAGGAGCTGCCGGCACTCCTCGACCGAAAAGCCGAGGCTGCGTGAGCGCTGGAGGAAGCGCAGGCGATGCACGTCAGACATCGAGTAGTCCCGATAGCCATTGCCCGCGCGGTCGGCCTGCAGCAGCCCTATGTCCTCGTAGTAGCGAATAGTCTTGGCCGACAGGCCCGATTTCTCCGCTGCGTTTCCAATGTTCATGAGGCGACTTCCGATCCGACTTCCGTCAGCATAAAGGTTCTAGTTAGTGGAAGGTCAAGAGCGACCCGAGGAGGTCAGCTGCCGGCCACCACGACGGGGCCGGCGGCGGCGCGCACCGGCGCCTTGAAGCGCTTCAGCCGCATGGCGTTGCCCAGCACGAAGACGCTCGAGAGGGCCATGGCGCCGGCCGCCAGCATCGGTGACAGCAGCGTGCCGCTGATGGGATAGAGGACGCCTGCGGCTACCGGAATCAGGCTGGCGTTGTAGGCGAAGGCCCAGAACAGGTTTTGGCGGATGTTGGCGATGGTCGCCTTCGACAAGGCGATCGCGTTGCTCACGCCCAGCAAGTCGCCGGACATCAGCACCACGTCAGCGCTCTCGATGGCCACGTCCGTGCCGGTGCCGATGGCGACGCCGACATCAGCCTCGGCCAGGGCCGGGGCGTCGTTGATGCCATCGCCGACGAAGGCCACGGCGCGGCCGCCGGCGCGCAAGCGCTTGATGGCCTCGACCTTGCCGTCTGGCAGCACCTCGGCGACCACCTCGTCGATGCCCAGTTGGGCGGCGATGGCCTCCGCCGTGCGACGGTTGTCGCCGGTGATCATCGCCACCTTGAGGCCCATGTCATGCAGGGCGCGGATGGCCTGCGGCGTGGTCGGCTTGATCGGGTCAGAGACAGCGATCACCGCGGCCAACTTGCCGTCGATGGCGGCATAGAGCGGGGTCTTGGCCATCTGGCCCATGCGGACAGCGATCTCGGCGAACGGCCGGACGTCGATGCCCAGCTGGACCATGTGGCGGTCAGCGCCGACAGCGATGCGATGGCCGCGGACCACGGCGTTGACGCCATAGCCGGGCACAGCATCGAAGGCGCTGACCTCGTCGAGAGCGAGCCCTTCGGCCTGGGCGGCGCCGACGATGGCGGCTGCCACAGGGTGTTCGGACCGCCCCTCGACAGCGGCGACAAGCGATAGGACCTGAGAGCGCTCAAAGCCTTCTACGACTTCCAGATCGGTCATCACCGGCTTGCCGGCGGTGAGCGTGCCCGTCTTGTCCAACGCCACCACCTGCACGGACTTCAGCGACTGCAGCGCCCCGCCGTTGCGGAACAGAACGCCCAGTTCGGCGGCCCGGCCGGTGCCGACCATGATCGAAGTCGGCGTGGCCAGCCCCATGGCGCACGGGCAGGCGATGATCAGCACCGCCACCGCATTGACCAGCGCGAAGGCGACGCCCGGCTGAGGCCCGAACACCAGCCAGACGGCGAAGGTAAGGGCGGCCGCGACCATGACCGCCGGCACGAACCAGGCGGTGACCTTGTCGACCAAGGCCTGGATCGGCAGCTTGGAGCCCTGCGCGGTCTCGACCATGCGGATGATCTGGGCGAGCAGCGTGTCCGCCCCGACCTTGGTGGCGCGATAGGTGAAGCTGCCGGTCTTGTTGATCGTGCCCCCGATCACCTCGGCCCCGGCCTCCTTGATGACCGGGATCGGCTCGCCGGAGATCATGGCTTCATCGACGAACGACGAGCCGGACAACACCACGCCGTCGACGGGAACCTTGTCGCCCGGGCGCACCTGGATGACATCGCCGGCGGTGACATCCTCGAGCGCCACGTCGACGAATTCTCCGTTGCGCTCGACCCGGGCCGACTTGGCCTGCAGGCCCATCAGCCGCTTGATGGCCTCGCTGGTGCGCCCCTTGGCCTTGGCCTCGAGGACGCGGCCCAGCAGGATCAGGGTGATGATCACCGCCGAGGCTTCGAAATAGACGTTGGCCGTCCCGGACGGCAGCACCGTGGGTGAGAAGACCGCGACCACCGAATAGGCCCAGGCGGCCGTCGAGCCGAGCACGACCAGCGAATTCATGTCAGGCGCCAGGCGCGCCAGGGCCGGCACGCCCTTCCTGTAGAAGCGCAGGCCTGGACCGAACTGCACGATCGTCGCCAGCACGAAGAAGGCGACATAGAGCGGCCGCTGGCCCAGGGTCATCGCCAGCCAATGATGTAGCGCCGGGATTGCGTGGCCGCCCATCTCGAGCACGAAGATCGGCAGGGTCAGCACCCCGGCGATCCCCAGGTCGCGCTTGAGGTGGGACATCTCGCGGTCGCGGGCTTCCTCCCGGCTGTCGGTGGCCGGGGCGGCGCCGACGGCGCTGCGACGAGGCTCATAGCCCGCCTTGCGGATGGCCGCGTCGATGGCCCCCCGGGGCGCGCCGCCGGCCAGGGTCTCGATCGTCGCGCGTTCGGTGGCGAGGTTGACCGAGGCCTTGAGCACGCCGGGGACTGCGGCGATGGCGAGCTCGACCCGGCGCACGCACGAGGCGCAGGTCATGCCCTCGATCTCGACTTCCGAGGTTTCGACGGGAACCTCATAGCCAGCCCCCTTGATCGCGGCGATCACCCCGGCCGCGTCAGGTTTGGCGCCGACGTCGAAGGTGACATCGGCGGCTTCGGTCGCGAGGTTCACGGCCGCGGCGGCCACGCCCGGCGCCTTGGCGATGGCGAGCTCGACACGGCGCACGCAGGACGCGCAGGTCATACCGGCGATCGGGAAGTTTTGTCTGACGGAGACGCCGGCCGGATTGAAGGGAGCGTTCATGGACTGGTCCTCTGAGTATCGTTCGACCAGAGGTCTAATGCTTCCAGTCACTGGAGGGTCAATGGGGTGTTCGAGATTTCTCGCCTCGCGCCAAGCCATGGAAAATGCAGACCAAAAATACACGTCTCCACAGCCCGGCCGATTTGCGGATGGTCGTGAAGATTTCAATGAAAACGCGCTTGACCCTCCAGCGGATGGAAGCCCGACAGTGATCCCGCGGCGCTTCGCCGTCCTGCAACGAGGAGTTTGAAATGCTGAACCTAAAGATCCCAGACATGACTTGCGGTCATTGCGAGGGCGTTGTCACGCGCGCGGTGCATAGCGTCGATTCCAGCGCCACGATCAGCATCGATCTGCCATCGCAGATGGTGTCGATCATCACCTCGGCGGGCGACTCGGAGGTAACCCAGGCGCTCGACGCCGCCGGCTATCCCGCGCAGCCGAACTAGGCCGCCCGCGAGCAGGCAAGGGCGGCGCGAAGGGTTTACACCCGGAGCGGCGCGCCTTGTCGCAACGCTTGGCGCCCTTGGAGTAAGCGCGCCGCGGCGGGTCAGCGTCACAGGCATATTCGTGGCGGCTGCATTGACCGCCCGATCCGGCGACGGCAGGGCCAAGCTTGGTGGTGCAGCCTGTGTTCCCCGCCGAGCCTCGACCCCCTCAGGCCTTGCGCCGGCCCCGTGGAGGTCCGGGCAATCCCGGCGGGCCTCGTTGGACTCCAGCTCTATGGGTTCGGCGGAGCCGCCCGCGATGACCAATGTACGTGGACGATTTTCCAAGCGCCGGACGCCCACCGCAACACCACCGTCTCCGTGGTGATCCGGTCGATGTCGCGTTCCTTGTAGCGGCCTTGCGTTCGGCCTTCGCTGGCGACCCACGCAAGATCACCGCCGACGCCGCCGCTTCGGCGGGTTATGTGCGAGCCCACCGCCTTGGCGAACACGGCGTCGGCGGGCAGGTGGTGGCCGGCGTACTCCGCCTTTGATCGTTCGGCCCCGCCCTCCTCGAAGACGACGAGGGCGTCGGAGAGGAATCCGGCTGCTGCTGTTGTGTCGCCCCGCTCAAGCGCTGCGTGGAAGGCGTCCACGACCTCGGCGGCGGCCGGGTCGAAGGTGGGCTGCGACAATGTTGCAGGTTTGGCCTGGCCTGCCGGGTGGGCCACCGCCGCAGTTCCTGCCGCGATCATCACGACGGCGGTGAAAAGCCCGCAAAGGCCGATTGGCGTACCCATGGTGCGGTTCCAGGGGCTTGTTGTCCGAGGCATGAAGAGCTCCGCATTACGAGTGTGACGATGCATGAGGATAGGCTGGTTTGGCACTCCAGCATCCACCCTTGCTTGATGGGAATCAAAGCGGAACCAATAAGGTGAAGGGTATCTTCCAATAGTTGGGAAGGAACACAGCCCCATGGCAAACTTGGCCGATGCCCCCGCCCTTCGTGGCCGGTTAGCCTCGGGGGGCTCTTGTCCGTGGCGTCGATGAGCGCCGCGAACTTCGCCCTTCGGTCGGACTTCCGCGGGCTCTTGACGATACCGGTCGCGGCTTGGGCGGCGGGTGTTGCGTTCGCCGCTTTTGGGAGCACAGCAGCGCGAACGCGCACTGGGGAGGGCCTGCATGACCGGTGACGAACTCGGAGCCGAGGATCGCGATGCGGTGCTCAACAGGGAGTGCTTCTGCGTCACCTTGGACAGGGCCAGTCTGCTGACGGCGATCCAGGCGGAAGCGTCCGATCCGGACCTTGCGGCGGCTCTGCTCGTGGCTCGGCCGCATCTGTTCGCGGCCATGCCGGTATTCCTGGCGGAGCATGATCTGAGGGCCATGCTCGACCTGATCGCTGCTGTTGAGGCGACTGCCGCCGATTCTGCCTATCAAGCCCAGGTATTGGCGTGGGCGCCTGCGATCGCGCGGCATGACTTCGGGCCGCGCGGCGCCTTCATGGGCTACGATTTTCATCTTGGAGCCGAGGGGCCCAAGCTGATCGAGGTCAACACCAACGCCGGCGGCGCCTTCCTGAACGCCTTCCTCGCCCGCGCACAGGGCGCCTGCTGCCGCGAAGCCGAGGACGCGATGCGGGCCGCGCCGATGGCTGAGTTCGACGCTGCGGTCTGGGAAATGTTCTTAGCGGAGTGGTCCTCGCAGGGGCGGGCGGATCGGCCGCGCTCGATCGCCATCGTCGATGACCAACCGCGAGAGCAGTATCTGTTTCCTGAATTTCTGCTGGCTCAGCGGTTCTTCGAGCGCCACGGCGTGAAGGCCTGGGTCGTCGATCCCGGTGAACTTCGCTTCGTCGACGGTCTCTTGCAGTACGAGGGCGAGACGGTCGATCTCGTCTACAACAGGCTGGTCGATTTCTCGCTGACTGCCGCGGGGCATGAAGCCTTGCGTGAGGCCTATATCGCCGG
>NZ_JBBKVV010000153.1:0-5366 GCF_037968635.1 Phenylobacterium sp. | reverse complement strand
GTCCTGCAATGGATGCTCGCCGACATGGCGATGCAGGTCGAGGCGGCGCGTGCCCTGGTGTACGAATGCGCGCGGCTGGTCGATGCGGGTGATTTCTCGCGCATGGCGGAGATGTCTTCGATGGCAAAGTGCTTTGCTTCGGACACCGCGATGAAAGTCACCACCGACGCGGTGCAGATCTTCGGCGGCGCGGGCTATGTCGCCGACTACGGGATCGAGCGCTTCTACCGCGACGTGCGCATCTTCCGGATCTACGAAGGCACCAGCCAGATCCAGCAGGTGGTGATCGCCCGCGAAACCCTGAAACGAGGCGGCTGACCATGAGCATCGACATGGAGGCCGTGATCCTGGAGATCGTCGGCAAGCTCCCGCCCGGCAAGTCGGTGTCCTCCGAAGAGGTGGCCCGGGCCGCCGAGCCCGAGCGCTGGCAGCGCCTCACCGGCCACGTCCGCGCCACCGCCCGCGGCCTGGCCCGCCAGGGCCGCATCACGGTGCTGCGCCACAACAAGCCCGCCGACCCCGACACCTTCAAGGGCGTCTACCGCCTGCGCCTGCCGACGGACGACGAGCGGGCGGCTGCGTTGTCGAAGGCGACCGAGACCCCCGTGGTCGATGCGCCAGACGAGACTGCGGCCTAGCTGGCCTTGGGGCCTGTCGTGCCTAGATAGGCCCCATGTCTCTCTCCACCGTCCTTGCCGACATCGCCGCCTGCCGCGCCTGCGCAGGGGAACTGCCGCACACGCCGCGACCGGTCGTGATGGTGAGGAGCGAGACGCGGCTGCTGATCGTCGGCCAGGCGCCGGGCCGCCGTGTTCACGAGAGCGGCCTGCCCTTCACTGATCCCTCCGGTGACCGTCTTCGCGCCTGGATGGGGATCGACGCGGCGACCTTCTACGCGCGGCCCGAGATCGGGGTGGCGGCCATGGCCTTCTGCTTTCCCGGGACCAGCCCCAAGGGCGGCGACTATCCGCCCCCGTCGCGCTGCGCCCAGCTTTGGCGACCCAAGCTCATGGCCGCCCTGCCGGAGATGGAACTGACCCTGCTGGTGGGCGGCTATGCGCAAGGATGGGCGCTGGGTGATCGGTCCAGGGCGAACATGACGCAGACCGTGCGCGCCTGGCGGGACTACCTGCCGCACTACCTGCCCATGCCCCATCCGTCCTGGCGCAACACGGGCTGGCTGAAGAGGAACCCCTGGTTCGAGGCGGAGGTTACGCCCTATCTTCGCCAAAGGGTCCAAGCCATTCTAGAGTCGTGAAGCGCCTCCTCGTCCTCCTGTCGGCCATGATGCTCACCGCCTGCACGCCCTTGATGGTGCAGCAGGCCGGCATGCCGCCGGCCGCCTTCTCGGGCCCCAGGCTGGAGGGCGACCAGTTCGTCAGCTTCGACGGCGCCCGCCTGGGCCTCACCACCTGGAAGGCCGATGCGCCCGAACCCTGGGCCGTGATCATCGGCGTCCACGGCATGAACGACTATTCAAACGCCTTCCACCTGGCCGCGCCCTATTGGGCCAGCCACGGCGTCACCACCTACGCCTACGACCAGCGTGGTTTCGGCCGCTCGCCCCACCGCGGCATCTGGGGCGGGGATGATCTGATGCAGGAGGACCTGCGCACCATCGCCGCCGTGGTCCGCGCCAGGCACCCGAACGCCGTCATCGTGGTGGCCGGAGAGAGCATGGGGGGCGCCGTCACCGTGGAGGCGTTCGCCTCCGACCGCCCTCCCGCCGCCGACCGTGTCGTGCTGCTGTCACCCGCCGTCTGGGGCTGGTCGTCCCAACCCCTGCCGTACAAGACCACCCTTTGGTTCGCCGCCCGGCTGACCGGATCAAAGGTCTACACGCCGCCCGACTGGCTGACCAAGCGCGTCGCCCCCACCGACAACCGCGAGGAACTGATCGCCATGGGCCGCGACCCCCTGATGGTCTGGGGCGCGCGGTCCGACACCCTCTACGGCCTGGTGGCGATGATGGAGCGGGCCTACCAGGCCACCGGCCAGATCAAGGTCCCCGCCCTCTATCTCTACGGCGCCAATGACGAGATCATCCCCAAGCGCCCGGCCTTCGAGGCCGCCAGCCGCCTGAAGCCCGGCGATCGCAGCGTCTACTACAAGGACGGCTGGCACCTGATGACCCGCGATCACCAGGGGCCCAAGGTCTGGGAAGATATCCTGACCTATGTCCGCGATCCCGCCGCCCCCCTGCCGTCCGGCGCCCCGCCCATCCCCAAGCCCGGACGCCAGAGCGCCCAGGGCGCCTCATCGCCGGGGTTGTGAGATGGAACGTGCGGGCGTAGAGGCGGGTAAATCCTTCCCCAATTCGAGCCCGTTCTCAGCATGACCCTGTTCGATCATCCCGCCTTCGAGGGCCACGAGAGCGTCAATGCGTTCTTTGATGAGAAAACCGGCCTCAAGTGCATAATCGCGGTCCATTCCACGGCCCGGGGGCCGGCGGCGGGCGGTTGCCGCATGTGGCCCTATGCCAGCGCCGACCTGGCGCTCGACGACGCCCTGCGGCTGTCGCGGGCCATGTCCTACAAGAACGCGATGGCGGACATTCCGCTGGGCGGCGGCAAGGCCGTGATCATCGGTGACAGCCACACCCAGAAGACACCCGCCCTGTTCGAGGCCTTCGGCCGCGCGGTGGACAATCTGGGCGGCCGCTACTGGACCGCCGAGGACGTCGGGGTTTCACCGGCCGACCTGACCCACGCCCGACGACAGACCCGGCACGTCGCCGGCCTCGAAGGCCATGAGGCCGCCTCGGGCGATCCGTCGCCGGTCACCGCCGAGGGCGTGTTCCGCGGCGTGGCGCTCAGCGTCCGCCGGGCGCTGAACCGGGACCTGTCCGGCGTCACCGTCGCCATCCAGGGCGTCGGTCATGTCGGCGCCTACCTGGCCGACAAGCTGCATGCGGCCGGCGCCAAGCTCATCATCACCGACACCAACGCCGAGGCGCTGCGCGCGGTGGCGGAGAGGACGGGCGCCAAGGTCGTCAGTCCCGCCGACATCTTCGAGGCCCAGGCCGAGGTCTTCGCCCCCTGCGCCCTGGGCGGCGCCATCAACGCCGACACCCTGCCGCGCCTGAAGGCCCGTATCATCGCGGGCGGCGCCAACAACCAGTTGGCTACGCCGGAGGTGGGGCGGGCCCTCTTCGAACGCGGCATGCTCTATGCGCCGGACTATGTGATCAACGGCGGCGGCATCATCAACGTCGCCGCCGAGATCGCCGCCCTGGAGGCCGGGACCAGCTTCGATGCGGCCTGGGTGGCCACCAAGGTGGACCGCCTTACCGAGACCCTGGACGAGGTCCTGGCCCGCTCCATCGCCGAACGCCGCCCCACCCACGAGGTCGCCAACGAAATCGCCAAGGCGAGGATCGCGGCGGCGGCGGAAGCCAGGCTGGCGGCCTAGCTACATCGTCGACATTCGGGCGGTGCGTGGCTCCTTCACCGCGAAGATCAGCAGGGCCAGGGCCAGGGACAGGAACCCGATCGAAACCCCGAACACGGTGGTGTAGCCCAGGGCCGTGGCCATGATGCCGCCGGCCAGCGGACCGATCGAGGCCATGATGCCCTCGGCGGTGGCCGAGATGGCGATGCGCATGGGCATCTCGTCGCGCGATCCGAACTCCAGGATCATGGTGTTGGCGGCCATCATGTAGCCTGACTGCGAGGCCCCCAGGCCAAAGAAGGCCAGGAAGGTCATGGGCATCAGGTGGACGTTCATCAGCAGGACCGTGGCGGCGATCCAGATCACCAGGGACACCAGCAGGATCAGCCGGAAGCCGGTCTTGTCCCCCAAATAGCCCCACAGCAGATTGGAGAGCGTGTCGGCGCCCAGATAGGCCAGGGTGAGCAAACCCAGGTTGCCGCCGGTGAGCTCGATCGTGGAGCCGGCGTAGATGATGTAGAACGGCACCGCCAGGCGGCCCGCCGTGGCCAGCATCTGCACGAACAGGAAGTACATGTAGCCCTTGTCCGAGGCGATCAGGGCCGGGAAGTCCTTCAGCCGCTCCAGCAGCTTGGTCTGCTTACGCAGAGTGGGGGGCTCGGGTTCCCGCAGCAGCATGTTCAGGGCCGTCAGGCCTAGGCTGGTGAGGATGAAAGCGAAGATGAAGGTGACGCCGTAACCGTTGCCGAACAGGTTCGCGCCGATGAAATAGCGCCCGGCGAAATAGGCCAGGATGGCGGCGATCAATCCCCCCGTGGCGTTGCGCCAGGCCTGCAGCCGGCCGCGCCGGCTGAGCGGGATCACCTTGGCCATCAGCAGGCCGAACACCACCCGCTGCGCGCCCATGAACAGGCCAAACAGGAACATGAAGCCCAGGATGGCGATCACCAGGGACTGGCCGCTCAGCAGCCAGCCGGAGGCCGCCATGCCCAGGATCTGCAGGCGGGCCAGGCCGCCCATCCACATGGCCGCAGGCATCACCTTGGTGCGGTGTTCGATCTGGGTGGCGCCGACGATGGGCGACACCACGCTCCCCACCTGCTGCAGCGCCAGGCCCAGGCCAACGATGGTGTTGGAGCCGGAAATCATGTGCAGGTAGGCGGGCAGGAAGGTCGGCGCGTTCACCAGCCGGAAGCCCGTCATGCCCAGCATGCCGTGCAGGTAGTTGCCGATGTAGTTGCGCTTCAGATTGTCCCAGACGAACTTTTCATAGGCGGCCTCTTTTTCCACCATGGTCGTGCTGTCGGGCGCGGCGGCTTCACCGCTGGCCACCGGTACGTCGGTAATTTTTTCTTCCAATGGCGTCCCGCCCGCGCGTGCAGGGGATTTGAAAAGCCGCGCGGGCTCTCCCTTTTAATAACGGATAAATTCAATCCGTTCGGTCTAGCAGAGTCCCCGAGCGTGGAAACCCCCGGTGACGAGAGGCCGCGCTATTGTGGCTTTCGCAGCGCCAGCAGGGCGCCGAACGCCAGAACCGAGCCGCCCGCCATGATGCCCAGCGCCAGGTTGGCCGACCTGTCCAGCATCAGGGCGAAGACAAAGGGCGACACCGCCTGCAGCAGGCGGGCGGGCACGTTCAGCACGCCGAGACGGCGCCCATAGTTGCGGTCTCCGAACAGGGCCAGCGGCAGGGCGCCGCGGACGATCGTGAACAGCCCGTTGCCCGCCCCGTAGAGGATCGTGAAGGGTGCGGCCGCGATACCGCCAAAGGCGATCAGCAGGCCTGCCCCGATAGGGAACATGGCCACCGCCACCCGGCCCGAGACCAGGGGGTGAATGCGGCGGACCAGGGCGAACTCCGCCAGCCGGGCGGCCACCTGGGCTGGACCCACCAGGGCCGCGGCGCCCACGGCGGCCGCCGGGCTGACCCCCAGGGCGTTCAACATCGGCGGCAGGTGGGCCGACATGGCCGAGCC
>NZ_JBBKVV010000152.1:0-3009 GCF_037968635.1 Phenylobacterium sp. | reverse complement strand
GTGCGCGGCGGGGCCATCGTCAATCTCGACGAGGCGTCGGACGCCATCGCCCAGGCCGTGGAGCGGGCCGAGAATGTCGCCGGCGTCCAGGTGCAGAGTGTCACCGTCGCCACCGGCGGCGGCGCGCTCACAAGCCACCGAATTTCCGGGCGCGTGACGCTGGGCGCGCGTGCGATTTCCGACCACGATCTGGTGCGCGCCATCCAGGCGGCGCTGACCCAGATTAAGCTGCCTGGCCGCCGCGCGGCCCACATCCTGCCGGTCGCCTGGGCCGTGGACAGCCAGTCTGGCATTCGCGACCCGCGCGCCATGTTCGGCCGCGTCCTGGCCGTGGAGCTGCTGGTGGTTTCGGTCTCCGAGGCCGTGTTCCAGACTCTGGGCGCCTGCGTGGAGCGGGCCCACCTGCAATTCGACGGTGTGGTCGCCGCCCCCTTCGTCTCGGCGCTCGCCGCCCTGGAGGAGGACGAGATGGATCTTGGGGCGGTCTGCATCGACATGGGCGGTGGCTCCACGTCTGCGGCCGTCTTCGCCGGCGGCAGCCTGATCCACGTCGAGACTCTGCCGGTCGGGGGAAGTCACGTGACAGCCGACATCGCCCGCGGACTGTCGACCTCCATCGCCGGCGCCGAGCGGATCAAGACCCTGCACGGTTCGGCTATCGCCTCGGCCAACGAGGATCGCGAAATGATCGAGGCGCCGCCTCGGGGCGACGACCCCGGCGCGGGCCCGGTGATCGCGCCGCGTTCGTTGCTGAAGGGCATCATCGCGCCGCGTGTGGAAGAGACCCTGGAGTTGCTGCGTGACCGCCTGAGGGCGTCGGGCGCCCCTGTTGAGCCCGGCGCGGGCCTGGTGCTGACCGGCGGCGCGAGCCAGCTGGCCGGCGTCCGCGAGGTGGCCGTGCGCGTTTTCGACCGTCCGGTTCGCCTTGGCCGTCCTCGCCGCGTCCCGCACCTCGCCGACGCCGCCTCGGGTCCCGCTTTCTGCGCGGCGGCGGGCGTTCTGCATCGCCATGCGTTCGGCCCCCGAGAGGCGGTCTCGGCCAAGGCGCTGGCGTCGGCCAAGCTGCGCCGTGATCCCGTGGATCCGGGCGCCAACCCGGTGGCCAAGGCCGCCGCCTGGCTGCGCGAGAACCTCTAGCCGACTGACCCGGAGGGTTCGTCCACAGGTTCATACCCAAGCTGAGGTAAGCTCAACTTGGATTTTTGACCACGAACCGGCCCGTCACCGGCCGCCGACTCACAATCGACTCAGTTGGGTCGCGATCCTGTTCTTTGAATGGGATCAGCGGCTTGACGAATTTTGTGAGTCAGGGTGTCGCAGTTCAGGTGTGGGAAATGCACCTAAGCCTTATGCGCCAACAAATTTTGCTGGGTTTGCGGCTCGACGGACCTCCGACTCGCCTTATGCAGTTAACCGCCAATTAACGATGGTAGGCGTTTCCTTAACGCCATCCGTTGCGGGAGCCTGGCGGGCGGGTCGCCTTGTCTCCCATCAAAGAATGACGGAGGACGTAGAGGTCCCAATGGCTATTGCACTTTCCGCGCCGCGCGCGACCGAGTTGAAGCCGCGCATCGTTGTTTTCGGCATCGGTGGGGCAGGCGGTAACGCCGTCAACAACATGATCGAAGCTGGGCTGGAGGGCGTCGAGTTCGTCGTCGCCAACACAGACGCCCAGCAGTTGTCGTTCTCCAAGACCGACCGGCGCATCCAGCTCGGGGTCCAGGTGACCCAGGGCCTTGGGGCCGGCGCGCACCCGGAAGTCGGGATGAGCGCGGCCGAGGAGTCCATTCCCGAGATCGGTGAGCACCTCGACGGGGCCCACATGGTGTTCATCACCGCCGGCATGGGTGGCGGCACCGGCACCGGCGCCGCGCCGATCATCGCCAAGTGCGCCCGCGAACGGGGCATCCTGACCGTGGGCGTCGTCACCAAGCCCTTCCACTTCGAAGGCCGTCACCGCATGCGCCTGGCCGACGCCGGCATCGCCGAGCTGCAGCGCTATGTCGACACCCTGATCGTCATTCCGAACCAGAACCTGTTCCGCGTCGCCAACGAGCGCACCACCTTCGCCGAGGCCTTCGGCATGGCCGACCAGGTCCTGCACTCCGGGGTCCGCTCCATCACCGACCTGATGGTGCTCCCGGGTCTGATCAACCTCGACTTCGCCGACGTCCGCACGGTCATGACCGAGATGGGCAAGGCGATGATGGGCACCGGCGAGGCGTCCGGTGAAGACCGCGCCTTGATGGCCGCCCAGAACGCCATCCAGAACCCGCTGTTGGACGAAGTTTCGCTGAAGGGCGCCAAGGCCGTGCTGGTGAATGTCACCGGTGGTCTCGACATGACCCTGCTGGAAGTCGACGAGGCGGCCAACGCCATCTCCGAACAGGTCGATCCCGAGGGCAACATCATCTTCGGCGCGGCCTTCGACCCCACCTTGGAAGGCATGATCCGGGTTTCCGTCGTGGCCACCGGCATGGATGGCGCCTCGATCGCCGCCATCGAGCCGAAGGTGGAGCGCCGCCCGCTGACCGCGCCGCCGCTGCGGGCCACGGAGCAGGCTCACCAACCCTACTCGCCGCCGCCGAGCCCCGCGCCCGAGCCGGCGCGCTCGATCTACGCCACGCCGGCCGCCCAGGCCCCGGCCCCACGCTATGAAGCTCCGGCTTATCGTGCGCCCGTCGCCGCTGCTCCGGCTCCCGCGCCGATGCCGGCTCCCAAGGCCACCCTTGCCGAGGATGAGGAAGCCCAAGGCGACCTCTACGCCGCAGCCACAGCGCCCGTTTCAACTCCGGCGCCGGTTCGGGTTGAGCCCCAGATCGCTCAGGCCGCCGCGCCTCAAGCCCCTGCTGCGCAGCCCATGACCCGGATCGTCGATCCGTCCGTGGCCGAGGACGATGACGAGCCGTTGTTCACCGACGCGGCCTTCGAGGATCGCCGTCCGCAACGCAGCGGCGGATTTCTGAGCCTGTTCGGCAGCCGTCCGCGCTACGACGCGCCGGCGCCCGC
>NZ_JBBKVV010000151.1:0-27696 GCF_037968635.1 Phenylobacterium sp. | reverse complement strand
CCTCGGCCACGGCCATCACCGCGGCGGGGGGCAAGGGTACAGAGGTCAATGTCGCGGTCGCCGTGGGCGGCTCCGGCGGGAGAGGCGGGGCCGGCGACATTGTCAATATCGACAACGGGGGCCTGATCACCACCTACGGCGATGGCTCCACCGGGATCTTCGCCCAGAGTGTCGGCGGCGGCGGCGGGGCCGGCGGCGACGCCTCGGCCACCACGGCGGCCTTCAATGTCGGCGGCCAGGTCAAGAGCGCCGAGATCAAGGTGGCGGTGGGCGGCCACGGCGGGGCGGCCGGCGACGGGGCCCTGGTCAATGTCGTCAACCGAGGCGCCATCGTCACCCTCGGGGCGACCGCCAACGGCGTCACCGCCCAGAGCGTCGGCGGCGGCGGCGGCAATGGCGGCGCGGGCTCGATGGGCTCCCTGTTGGAAGGGATCGACATCCCCACCGTGCTGCCGGACGGCAAGGGCGCGGACAACAACACCACGCTGAAGCAGAAGGCGACGGAGAAGTACGCCAGCTTCAAGCGCGAATTCTCCCGCATCCTCTCCAACCCCGGCGCCTTCGGGAAGAACCTGGCCCGCGACGTGGGCAAGAAGACCAGCAAGGCCCCCGACAGCATCGCCATCTCCATCGGCGTGGGCGGCTATGGCGGCGCAGCGGGCAAGGGCGGCGAAGTTGTTCTGACCAACACCGGCGAGATCGTCACCGCCGGCTTCATGTCCTCGGGCCTCTTCGCCCAGAGCGTGGGCGGAGGCGGTGGTTCCGGCGGCGGCGGGGACGGCAGCGCGACAGGCGACATGAGCATCGGCGGCGGCCTGGGCGGCGCCGGCGGATCCTCTGGCGCAGGCGGCTCGGTCACCGTCACAAATAGGGGCGCGATCTCCACCCTGGGCGACATCTCATACGGAGTCCTGGCCCAGAGCGTCGGCGGCGGCGGCGGTATCGGCGGCTCAGGGGCGGGCGAGATCAGCGGCGGCTATTCCCTCTCACTGTCCATCGGCGGCAAGGGCGGCGCGGTGGACAGCGGCGGAGCGGTCAAGGTCGCCCAGGAGGGTGACGTGGTCACCTTCGGCGACAGCTCCACGGGCGTTCTGGCCCAGTCCGTCGGCGGCGGCGGCGGCATCGGCGGCACGGCCAAGGCGTCGAACTATCTGAACGTGGCCCTCGGCGGCACGGGGACCTCGGGCGGTGACGGCGGCGACGTCGAGGTTGCGGTGAAGGGCGCCATCGCCACCTCCGGCAAGGCGGCCTACGGGGTCCTGGCCCAGAGCGTTGGCGGCGGCGGCGGCCTGGGCGGCGGGGTGGTCCCGGCCACCCTGGTGTTCGGGGTCGACCCCCTGGGCCTGGTGAAGATCGACACCGGCATCCCCTATTCCGTCGCCAGCCTTGGCATGGGCGGCGGCGGCGGCGCGGGCGGGAACGGCGGGGCCATCAAGGTCGCCACCAGCGGGGCCATCACCACCACCGGCCAAGGCGCGCACGGCATCTACGCCCAGTCCGTCGGCGGCGGCGGCGGCATCGGCGGCACGGGCGCCAACACCTTCCCGGCGGCCATCGCCCTCTCCGGCTCCAACGGCGACAAGGGCACGGCAGGCGCCATAACCATCGTCCACACCGGCGACATCAAGGCCTTCGGCGATGGCGCCCACGGCATCCTGGCCCAGAGCGTCGGGGGCGAAGGCTCGAACGGCCGTGGCGGCGACATCAACATCGCCGTGGGCGGCACGATCCAGGGCGGCGCAAATGGCGGGGCCGGGATCTTCATCGCCGGTGGCGCTAACAACCACCTGACCATCAGCGGCGGCTCGGTGAGCGCCAAGTCGCACCTGGCCATCCTCGGCTCGGGCGGCGACGACGCGGTGGACAACTCAGGCCGGGTCATCGGCCAGATCGGACTGGGCGGCGGCGCCAACAGCTTCACCAACCGCGCCCCGGGCGTGGTCGAGAGCGCCCAGGTCATCGCCCTGAACGGGGGGAACTTCACCAACGCCGGCATCGTCTCGCCGGGTGGCGCCGGCGCCCTGGCGACCACCGCCCTGCTTGGGGACTTCACCCAAGGCGCCACCGGCGCTCTGCAGATCGACACCCGCTATCAGGCGGGGACGTCCGACCGCCTCAACGTCTCGGGCGCGGCCGCCCTCGCCGGCCACGTGCTGCTGGAGCCCTACCATGTGCTGGACCTGATCCCCGGCAGGTACGTCACGGTGCTCAGCGCCGCGTCGCTCGCCAACAATGGGATCACCGCCGACACCAGCAACACCCTGGTGATCGACTACGGCCTACGCGCCACGGCTACCGAACTGCAGGTGGGGACCGACAAGGTCGACTTCGTGCTGGCGGGCCTGCGCCCTAACCAGGTGGCGATCACCAAGCACATCCAGGCGAGCTGGGCGGCCGGCGGAACCCCGGCCCAGGAACCCCTGCTGGACGCGCTGGCCTACCAGAAGAACCGGCCGGCCTATGCGGCCCGGGTGAACACCCTAGATCCCGGCGCGGCGCCGACCCAGGGGGTCACACCGCTGATGTCATCCCTGACCTTCGTCGGCGGCCTATTGAGCTGCCCCGGCGGCGAGGGCGCGACCGATGTCCTGCACGAAGGGGCCTGCTACTGGGCCAAGGCCGGCGGCGGGTCGAGCCGCATGGAGGCGGGCGCCAGCGAGCCCGGCTACCAGCAGCACGCCATGCGCCTGCAGGCCGGCGGCCAGTTCGCGCTCAGCCAACCCGGCTGGTTCGGCGGCCTGTCCCTGGGCCTGGAGGACAGCCAGTTCGATAGCGCCGCCCCGGCCCACTCGCGGGCGCGGCGTATCCAGGCCGGCGGCGTCATCAAGCGCGAGATGGGTCCCCTGCTGTTGGCCGGCGCCGCCAGCTATCAGTACAGCCGCGCCGACCTCTCGCGGACCGTGAACTTCCCGATCAGCCAGGTCTCGGCCAACAGCCACCCGGTCACCGGGCTGGCCTCGCTGCGGCTGCGGGCCGCCTACCTGGCCCAGGGCGGGACCCTCTATCTGCGCCCATCTCTCGAGGCAGACGCCTACCACCTGGGGCTCAAGGGCTATCGCGAGAGCGGGGCGCCCGGCCTGAACCTGATCGTCAGGGACGGAGACCAGTCCTTCACCTCCGGCACGGCCAACCTTGAGATCGGCGCCACCCACGTCACCGCCAAGGGTGTGGTGCTGCGGCCCTACGCCAATGTCGGGGTCACGCGCTTCTCGCAGAACAGCTGGGACGTCACCGCCCGGCTGGAGAGCTCCCCGGCCGCCGCCCCCGATTTCACGGTGAAGACCGAACTGCCGAAACAGCTCACCCGCGCCGCCATCGGCCTGGAAGCCGACTTCGACAAGGGCGCGATCCGTGTCGAATACGAAACCCGCCAGGGCGACCGCTATCGGGACGACACCGCCGCCCTCAAGCTGCGGATGCAGTTCTAGTTCCCTTCGGGAGCGTCCCGCAAAGGCTGTCATCCCGGTTTCCGCGGTCGCGGAAGACCGGGACCCATACGCACCGATCTCTCCGGCATACTCGGCGAGTATGGGTCCCGGACAAGCCCTGCGGGCTTTCCGGGATGACACCGTGTGTAGGTGGATGACAACGCTGCGCCCACAGGCCAGTCTCAGCCCATGAGCCTGCCGCCCCTGCCCACTCAACCCGCCGGAACCCCGTGGCCCACGGAGGAATGGCCGCTGGGCCTGTTCCCGCCGGGCTTTGACCGCCTGCGCCTCGACGACCTGATGGCCGAACAGTTCGACCAGCTGGCCTTCGGCGAGGCCCACGCCGTGGTCATCATCAAGGAGGGCCGGCTGATCTTCGAGCGCTACGGACCCGATCACGGCCCCGACAAGACCTGCCTGTCCTGGTCCAAGGCCAAGAGCATCACCCACGCCCTGGCCGGCCTGCTAGTGGGGGACGGCAAGCTGGACATCCACGCCCCGGCCGATGTGCCCGAGTGGCGCGACGGCGGCGACCCGCGCGGCGCCATCACCCTCGACCACCTGCTGCGGATGTCCTCAGGTCTGGAGTTCTCCGAAGTCTACGAGCCGGACAAGCCGTCAGACACCATCGAAATGATGTGGGGCTCGGGCAAGGCCGACGTCGCCCACTACGCCGCCGACAAGCCGCTGACCTACGCCCCCGACCGCCACTGGTCCTATTCCAGCGGCACCACCAATATCGTCGCCCGCGTGCTGGCCAGGACCCTGGACGCCTACGGCCCCGACTTCGAGGCCTTCATGCGCGAACGGTTGTTCAAGCCGCTGGGCATGACCAGCCCGATCCCCAAGTTCGATCCGGTCGGGACATTCATCGGCTCCTCGTTCTGCTTCGCGACGGCCCAGGACTTCGCCCGCTTCGGCCTGCTCTATCTGCGTGGCGGGGTCTGGGAGAACCAGCGCCTGCTGCCCGAGGGTTGGGCCGACTATGCCCGCACCCCCACATTCCAGCAGGCGGGCGTCACCGAGGGCCCCTATGGCGCCCACTGGTGGTTGGACATCGGCGGTCCCGGATCTTTCTCCGCCAATGGCCACGAGGGTCAGTTCACCCTGGTGGTCCCCGATCTCGACCTTGTGGTGGTCCGCCACGGCAAGACCCCCACGGAAGCGAAGGACGGCCTCAAGGCCTGGCTGGCCGAACTGGTGGAATGCTTCCGGCCTTGATCCCGGCCGCCGTCCTGCTGGGCCTGGCGGTGGCAGGCTTCCTGTTGGTCCGCGGCCGGCTGAACGACGGCGCGGTTCCGCGGGCGCGCAGCCTGCTGGTGGCGAACGCGCCCCGGACAGTCATGGCCATCTGGGCCCACCCGGACGATGAGATCACCAGCGCCGGGACCTTCGCGGCCCTGGCGGGTGAGGGCGCCCAGGTCATCCTGATCTACCTCACGCATGGCGAAGCCGCCCGCGACACCGGCTACAGCCGCGAAGATCTCGCCCAGAGACGCCGCCTCGAGGCGAAGGCGGCCGGCGATACGCTCGGCGCCCATGCGGTGGAGGTGTTCGAATGGCCGGACGGCGGTCTCGCCGCCGCCGACGGCGAGGCGGTCAAGGCGGTGCTCCGTGAACGGATCGCGCACTGGAAGCCCAGTGTGTTGATCAGCTTCGACGAGAAGATCGGGTATTACGGCCACACAGACCACGTCGCCGCCGGCCGCTGGGCGCGCGAGTTGGCGCAGGAGGAGAACAGCATCCTTCGCCTCTATCAGGCCACCCTCCCCAAGGCCCTGATCAAGGTCGCCCTGAAGCTGGTGGCGGCCTTCCGCGACAACTATCCGAGCGATCCGGCGGCCGGGCTCCCAGCCCCCACGATCGCTGTACCCATCGCCCGCCACGCCGCCGCCAAGCGCCGCCTGCTGGACGTCCACGCCAGCCAGGCCAAGGTCATCGCCGACGTCCAGCCCGGCTACGACAAGGTCCCCGCCTGGCTCTACTATCGCCTGTTCGATCGCGAATATTTCGCATTGGCTATGAGCCGGTAAGCCACCTCCTCTCCCACTTGCGGGAGAGAAAGGGCTCAGTCCGGGTCGCCTTTGAGCACGACGTCTTTGTGCGCCAGCGCCACCGCCGCCGGCAGGCTGGACCAGCCCTGCAGCAGCGACCCGCGGCCCCAGGGCGGCGAGAAGTATTCCACCGTCCCCATCCAGCCCTGGCTGAGGCAAAACTCCCACCAGCGGACCATGGGATAGCGCCAGCCCGGCAGGCCGCGTCGCAGCCGCTCCCCGGCATAGAGCCCGTCCAGCCAGGGCCAGTCGGAGCCGTTGTGATAGCGGAACGGGAACACCGTCTTTGACCTCAAATCGCCCCGGCGGCTGAAGGGCGGATAGGCGCAGAGCATGCCCCAGTCCCCGAACCCTTGAGCGGAGTTGTGGCGGCTCTCCAGGCCTCGGCGCACCCGCTCCAGCACCTCCAGAGCGTCGGTTTCCGGCACGGCGTCGTGACGCAGCAGGGTGAGGCTGTCGAGGGTCAGGTGGTCCTCGGCGACGCCGGCCGGACCGTCGAGATAGTCGGGATAGCCGCCGTGGGGCCGCTTCATCTGGGCCGCCACCGCCGCGCGGGTCTCCGCCGCCGTGGCCCTGGCCCGCGCCGCCAGGTCGGGGTCCTGCGCCGCCCCCAGTTCAACGATGGCGTCCAGGGCTCCGACCCACAGGCCGATGTCGTAGCTCACCAGGCCTGAGCGATAGACGTTGTCGGCCCAGTCGCGGTCGTGGCGCGGCTTCACCGGCAGGCCGTCCACCGACAGCCCGACATAGCGCTCGTAGATCGCGCTCACGAAGGGCCAGTTCCGGTCCACGGGCTCGGTGTCCCCCGTCGCCCGGACGTAGTCCCCTAGGGTCAGAACGAAGAACAGCGGTGAGTCGAAGTGATCGCTCCACCAGTCGGCGCGGCGCCTGTGGATCCAGTCGAAGCCGAACACCGTGGTGCGCAGCGCCTCCCAGGCCTGGGCCATTTCCGGCCCGGAGACGATGACGCCGCTCGGCGCTTCGCCGTCGGACTGCACGCCCGCCGCCAGCAGGTCGATCTGGGCGTGAACGACGGCCGGCGCCGCCTTCAGCAGCAGTTGCAGGGTCCAGTAGCCGTCGCGGTAGTAGGTCCGGGCGGGCGCGCTGTAGGCCAGGCCCGCGGCCAGGCCGTCGAACCGCCCGCGCTCGTCACGCCGCACCGACGACAGGGCCGCATGGGTCCCCTGCATGACCATGGAGCGCAGGATCGGATCGGCTTCCGGAAGCTGGTCGCAGTGGGCGGCGTAATGCTCGGCCTCGGTGACGATGGTCTCCACCGACAGGCCCAGGCCCCGTTCCGCCTCGTCGAGGTCCGCGCCCGCGGAGACCACCAGGTCCGGCCCCCGCGTCTCCAGCAGCAGCACCGCCCAGGGCAGGTCGATCCGCCGCCGCGCGCCGCTGCGGGTGACCTTGGACTTCGGGTGGGCCGTTCGGTCCCAGGCGGCGCACTTCCGCGCCGGCGTGAACCCGCGATAAGCCACGCCCTTCACCACCATCACCGGGTCCGACTGCGCCGCATAGGCGCCGCCCGTGGGCGTGGTCACCAGGTTCGGAGCGTGGACATAGGGCCCGGCCAGGGCGGAGAACCGCAGCCGCCCCAGGTCGCCGGCGCCCCACACGGCCAGCTCCAACCTTCCGTCGGGATGCAGCTCCCCCTGCAGGCGCGGGGCCATGATCGGCAGCACGACGGGAACTGTGCTCTCGACTCGGCCATCGGCGCGCGGGGTCAGCATGGCCCGCCGTGGGCCGCGACGGCGATGGCCAGCTCGTCGCGCATCATCTGCTTCAGCCGCTCGGGCCCCAGGATCTCCACCTTGTCGCCCCAGGTGAACAGGTGCCAGGCCAGCTCCCGCATGCCGCCGGCGTTGAACGTGGCCAGCACCCCGCCGTCCGGCAGTGGCTCCAGCCGCTGCGTCGGGTGGAAGCGCCAGCCCATCGCCTCCTCCGCGCCATGGGGCAGGATGCGCAACCGCACCTCCTCCACTGCGTCCTGATAGATGCCGAAGGAGCGCTCAACGAAGGCCTGCAGGGTGAACTCCTCGGGCTTGGCGCCGAAGGTCTCGGTGACACTGAGGTCCGCCACCCGGTCGAGGCGCCAGGTGCGGGGCTCGGTGGACTCCCCTTCTGCGCCCACCAGATAGTTGGCCCGCCCAAAGAGCACCCCGAAGGGGGTGATCTCCCGCACCCGGCCGGGCGTCGAGCCGCCCTGATAGCGGAAGCGCAGGCGGCGCAGGGACTTGATGGCGTCGCGGATCGCGCCCAGCACGCTCTCGTCCTCGAAGGGCCTGGGGCCAGCATGGATGGAAATGGCCTCGGCTTCCAACAGAGCCTCCAGGTCCGGAGCGAGCTTGCGGCGCACGCCCGCCCGCATGGCCGACAGCACCTTCTGTTCCAGGTTCAACAAGGCAGCCGACCGCCCGGTTGCGCCCATGGCCCGGAACTGTTCGGCCGCCGCATGCAGGGCGGCGAACTCGTCGGCCGTCGGCGCCTGGAAGATGCCGTCCAGCCCGGAGGGAATCTTGAACCGTTTGGTGGGCGGATCGTCGATCTCATCCATCTGTGGGAAGGCGTCGCGGACCGCGTCGCGCATGCGCTCGGCGGTGCGCCGGCCGACCCCCATGGAACTTGCCATCTCGTCGAGCGTCATTCCCTCGGCGGAAGACGCCAGGAGACGCGCCAGTTCGAGTAACCGAGTCGCCTTTTCGTGCCGCAAAGCCGGCCCCTAATTTTCTACGTCCGTTTCTGACGCACCGGCATCCTACCTTGATGATGCCGAAACGAAAGGAGCCACACATGCCCAACGTCGCTCAACTCCGCCGCCCCCGCGCCGTCCGCTCCGAACCGATGTTCCTGTTCGACGTCCGCCGCCCGGTGGAGGCCGCCAACGCCGACATGATCGCCAAGGTCATCACCCACGCCGACATCGCCGTGCGCCAGGCCGGCGGCCGCATGAAGCTGCGGGTCTCCTCGGAAATGGTCGAACGGCTGCAGATCCAGGGCCGCCTGGTGTCGGGCGACCATCGCCTTGCAGATCTCACCGTGGTCTGGGACGAAGCCCAGGGCGAAGTGGTCAGCGTCCGCGACGACGCCCGCCTGCGCGACGCCAACGCCCGCTTCGCCGAATGGGACTCCCTCTGGGACGAAGCGAGCTACGAGTTCGCCGATGAGCGGCAGTCGGTGGCGGCTTAGACCTCTGAGGCCTCGTTTGCCTTGGCGGACGCAATTCCAGCCGGCGTCAGCGCCAACGTTTCGGGTAGGCACATGAACTTCATGGGCGTTCGGTCGCGCAGGCAGCGATCCAGTTCGCGCATCCTGGTCTCCGCTGTGTCCATTTCCTTGGCGAGGTCACGGCTCCATCGAAACCACTCCCCGTCGCTGTCATTCAGGCTGAACCATCGCGGCGGTCCACGATAGATTCGCCCATTCATCCAGGCGACGTAGCCGGTCGGTGGAGCCACCACGCGCGGGTCTGTGGTCATCCACTCGATCACGAAGCGGCCATTGGAGTATTTCGACCAACACAGACCGACCTGGTCGAGATGCCCGTCCCTCATCCGTCGCCAGCCCAGACGACTGCGCGTGGGCTTCACCGGGAGGTTTGCCCCGCGCCGGAAACCGAGTTCCTTGAAGACGGGATAGAGACGGGCATGCGCCGCCTCGCGCGTCGCCTTCTGTTTCTCTCGGTTCATTCCCGTCGCCGCCCCATCTGAAATCCACTGGAGAAACCGGTGAGCGGAAGGGCCAATAGCTTTCCGATATCCTCAGCTAGGAAGTGATCGATCCGGTAGTTAGGCAACTCCTCCCGCGCCAAAATCTGTGCTGGGCTTAGTTGAGCTTTAAACCCGAACTTCGCCTCCACAGGCCTGCCAGTCTTCGTAATATGGTCAACTCGGGTATGGCTTTTCGTAAGTTTCACGGGACGTTGTGTCCGAAAGACACCTTCACCTTCTAGTCGGCTGCGCATTTCGGAAAGCGCGTCCCCAACCGTTTCCTTTCGTAGCCCCTTGATGTTGCTCAGCCCGGGAAGCGTATGGACGGCGAAGGTCCCAAGGGCGCCGGTCGCCTTGCCGACGACGCTGCCGGCCGCCGCGCCTGCCGATATACTGGCAAGGGACGGAATGCGCCCGTTGAAGGCGTCGTCTGCAGCCGACGCCACCGCACCGCCCAAGGCGCCGCCACGGGCCGGGCCAAGGTAAATAGTCCCTACCGAATCGGCCGCGCCACCGACCGCTGACGCCGCATACGACCTCAGGCTGCCTTTCCGCTGAGAGGCGACATCCGACACGGCCTGCCCTGAGACGCCCGTGGCGCCGCCGGCGCCCGCCGCGATCGCCGACCACCGGGCGTGATCTCGGAGGCCTCTGGCCACGGGCGTGATGCGCTTCGTCGCCGTTGCGCCCTTCACGAACCGCGCCGCCTTCGGAAAGTGGCTGGCGGCTTTGAGCGCCCCAGCTTCGATACCGAGTGGCGTGAACGCTGTCGTGACCGCGCCCGCCACCTGGCCCGCGGTTCGCGTCATCGGGTAGTGCGCCTGATCGTAGGCGTCCTCCGCGCGCAGGACGCGCTTCTGTTCATTGTAGCGATCCGACCAGTGGCCATCGCCAGGAAGGCCGGCGTGGAACAGCGCGGACGCCTGGTCCCCCGCGCCGAAGGTCGCGCCGTCGCTGAAGCCATGGAGGGCGGCCGCCGCACGCTCACCCGCCGAGGATGGCGCCGCGGGCGGGCGTACCGGGGCTGAGACATAGCCTCGCCCCAACGGCTTCGTGGCCAGGGTCGGAGCTGCCGTTTGGCGTTTCGGCGACATCGCCGCTGAATTTGGCGCTTTAGGAGCTGGCGCGTAGCCCCGCCCCATCATCTTGGTCGTTTGAGGTTGCGCAATCGTCTGCCGTCTCGGCGCTGGCGACGCTTCCGGCGGCGCCAGCTTCCGCAACGCGGTGAGCGTGTCGCCCACCGCGGCCTGACCCGAGCGCGTCGCCTCGTTCCAGACCTGACGGCCTTGGTCTTCGAGCCTTTGGCGCGCCGCCGCGATCTCGGCGGTCGTTCTTCGAAAATAGCGATCAAGCGATCCGCTCATAGGCCATCCTTAGGGCTGATGATGAACACGCCGACGGACGGCTTCACGCGCCGAACCGCACTTCTCAAAGCGGCGCAGGCGCGCTTGAGCGACCAAGAAGCTCTACCACAGGCAGCACCGAAAGTCGAACAAAAGAAGAACAAAATGATTAGCCGCCCGCCCGCCTACTAGTTGCTAATAATTATTAACAGCAGTAACCAGGGTGTGCCTCAAGGAGTCGCGTCCATGCCCTGCGAAACCACCCCCGCCCACCTCCGCGACCTGAGCCAGGGCGAGCACATGCTGGTCTGGGGGTTCCGGGCCATGGCCTATGGGGTCGGCGCCTGTCCCCTGGTGCAGCGGCAGTACGAGCGCGCCTGTGGGGTTGTCGGAGCCGAGGCGCTCAATGCGCTCGAGGTCTTCGTCCGCGAGCTGGCTCGGCGCGGTAAGCGCAAGGTCACCCTCTCGGTCCCCGGGTCCTTCCGCCTCAGCCGCGACGAGCAGCTGATCGTGGCCATCTTCGCGGCCGCACAGATGGAGGACTATCCGCGCCTGGAGGCCCACCTGGCCTGGCTGCTGGCCGACGTCTGCCAGCCGCCCTTCCCCGCCGCCGCCTGCCTGGTGGCCCAGGCCTTCGCCATGAACGGCCTGGTCTTGCGGGTCCCCGACATGGCCCCGCCGCCGGTTGCGATGGCGGCCTATGAGGCCGACGACGTGGTGGTCCCCTTCCGCCGGGCGATCTAGGTGCCGGGCTGGATGTAGGGGACCTTGGCGAACAGGCGGCGTTCGGCGCCCCGCGGGTCGTCCACCAGCCGCGTTTCGGCGTCGAAGGCCATGGTGGCCCGCTGGGTCAGCTCGTAGGGCGTCCAGGTGGGAAGCGCCGCATTGTTTGGGTCGCCGGTCTTCGCCAGCGCGATGAAGGCCTCGCTCATCTTGTCGGCCACCGATTGCGCGGCGGGCGATGGCGCGACGGGAGACCCCTTGGCCGCCAGGTTGTTGAAGACGAGCGGGATATCGGTGGTGTGCATGGCCCGCAGGCGTCCGTCCTCCACGGTGCTGGGCAGGTCCAGCTGGTAGACGAAGGCCGGCGCGCCCGCCCGCGCCCGTTCCTCGGCCTCGATCACCGCCCCGCGCCAGGAGCGCCCGGCCGTGATGGCGGCGAAGAACACCTCGCTGGGCGAATAGGCCGGGTACAGTTTCCGGTATTCGGAGACGACATGGTCGGGGTCGATGTCCACCCGCATCTCCGGCGCGATCCGGCCGGCGACGTCGTCCCAGCCCATGGCGAAGGGATCGGGTTTGGAATGGGCCACGAAGGCGCGGGCCTCGTCGCGGGTGTTGCCTATGATCATCGGGATCTTCAGCCCCTGGGGCGCGGCGTCCGGCCAGAAGGGGTGACGGGTCAGGGACCGCTCGTCCAGCACCGGCCCGAAATAGAGCGCGCCGGGCGTGAACGGATCGCGCACGCTGAGCCCCTCCAGCAGCTTGCCCATCGGCAGGGTCGCGGCCTGCGCAGCGCGGTCAGGCGCCAGGCCCACGGTGGCGAGGAACAGGGTCATCCGCTCGGTGGCGTGCAGGGGGCCCGAGACCGTCACCTGCTGGCCGCTCATGGTGGCGGCGGTGTGGAACAGCCCCGTGGCCTTGGGCATGGCCATCATGGTGGCGATCTTGGCCCCGCCGCCCGACTGGCCAAACACCATGACCCGGCCCGGATCGCCCCCGAACTCGGCGGCGTTGTCGCGAACCCAGGCCAGGGCCAGCAGGATGTCCAGCATCCCGGCATTGCCGCTGTCGGCGAAGTCCGATCCCGCCAACTTCGCCAGGAAGCCGTAGCCGAAGACGTTGAGCCGGTGATTGAGCGTCACCACCACCACGTCGCCGCGTCGGCAAAGCCGCACCCCATCATAGAGGGGCGAGGAGCCCGACCCCGTCGAATAGGCCCCACCGTGCAGGTAGACCATCACCGCCCGCTTGCCGCCGTCGCGCAGGCCCGGCGTCCAGACGTTGAGGAACAGGCAGTCCTCGCTCTGCGCCTGGTCGTCGCGGCCCCCCTGAGGCGAACTGGGCCCGTAGGCGGTGGCGTTCAGAACTTTCGTCCAGGAGTTCGGCGGCAGCGGCGGCTTGAACCGGCGCGGGCCGGTGTCGGCGCCGTAGCGCACGCCCTTGAAAGCTTTGACACCTTGATCGACGAACCCACGCACGGGGCCGTTCGTCGTCTTCGCGACAGGTGACCCGCCCGCTGCGTGAACGCCGGATGGCAGTAGCAAGGCGCCGCTTGCCGCGATCAACCTGCGTCGAGACAGGTCCCGCATCTCATCCTCCCGCGTTTCCCGAAAGGATAGACCCCGCTTGACACCGGTGTCACGTCCCTCAGAGGCGGGCGGCGTGCCAGGCCACGTGGTCGGCGATGAAGCTGGCCATGAAGAAGTAGGAGTGGTCGTAGCCCGGCTGCATCCGCAGGGTCAGCGACTGGCCCGCCGTCTTGCAGGCCGCCGCCAGCAGCTCGGGCTTCAGCTGGTTTTCCAGGAAGTCATCCCCGGCCCCCTGGTCCACCAGAATGTCATCAAACTTCGCCGCGCCCGCCTCGATCAGCACGCAGGCGTCGTGCGGCATCCAGGCGGTCTCGTGCGCCCCCAGATAGGCGGTGAAGGCCTTGCGCCCCCAGTCGCAGCGGCTCGGCGAACAGATCGGCGCGAAGGCCGACACCGACTTGAACAGGTTGGAATGCCGCAGGGCCAGGGTCAGCGCCCCGTGCCCGCCCATGGAGTGGCCGGAGATCCCGACCCGGCCCATGTCCACCGGGAAGCCATCGGCCACCACCGCCAGCAGGTCGCCGGTGATGTAGCTCTCCATCTGGAAGTGCTCCGCCCAGGGCTCCTGGGTGGCGTCCACATAGAACCCCGCCCCCTGCCCCAGGTCATAGGCCGGGTCGTCGGCTACGCCCTGCCCGCGCGGGCTGGTGTCAGGCGCCACGATGGCCATCCCGGCCGCGGCCGCAGCCCCATAGGCGCCGGCCTTGGTGGTGAAGTTGTCCTCGGTGCAGGTCAGGCCCGACAGCCAGACCAGCAGGGGGAACGGCCCCACGCCGGCGGGCGTGAAGATCGAGAAAGTCATCGGCGTGCCGGTGGCCTCGCTGGCGTGGCGGCAATAGCTGAGCGTCCCGCCGTGGACCCTGTGCTGCTTGAGGATCTCCACCCCTAGAACACCACCACTGAACGGATGCTCTCGCCCGAATGCATCAGGTCGAAGGCCTTGTTGATGTCCTCCAGCGGCATGACGTGGGTGATCATCGGGTCGATCTCGATCTTGCCGTCCATGTACCAGTCGACGATCTTCGGCACGTCGGTGCGGCCCCGCGCGCCGCCGAAGGCCGTGCCCTTCCAGACCCGGCCGGTGACCAGCTGGAACGGCCGGGTGGCGATCTCCTTGCCGGCCTCGGCCACCCCGATGATGATGCTCTCGCCCCAGCCGCGATGGCAGGCTTCCAGGGCCTGGCGCATGACATCGGTGTTGCCGGTGCAGTCGAAGGTGTAGTCGGCGCCCCCGTCGGTCAGGGCCACCAGATGAGCGACGATATCGCCGTCGATGGTCTTGGGATTGACGAAGTGGGTCATGCCAAATTTGCGGCCCCAGGCCTCGCGGTCGGGGTTGATGTCGACGCCGACGATCATGCCCGCACCCACCATCCGCGCGCCCTGGATGACGTTCAGGCCGATGCCGCCCAGGCCGAAGACGATGACATTGGCTCCGGGCTCCACGCCGGCCGTATTGACCACCGCGCCCACCCCGGTGGTGACCCCGCAGCCGATGTAGCAGGCCTTGTCGAAGGGGGCGTCGTCGCGGATTTTCGCCACCGCGATCTCGGGCAGGACGATGTGATTGGCGAAGGTCGAACAGCCCATATAGTGGGCGATGGCCTGACCCTTGTAGGAGAACCGGCTGGTGCCGTCCGGCATCAGGCCCTTGCCCTGGGTGCCGCGGATCGCCGTACAGAGGTTGGTCTTGCGCGACAGGCAGCTTTTGCACTGGCGGCATTCCGGCGTGTAGAGCGGGATCACATGGTCGCCGGGCTTCACGCTGGTGACGCCGGGTCCCACCTCCAGCACCACGCCGGCCCCCTCATGGCCCAGGATCGAGGGGAAGATCCCTTCGGAGTCCAGCCCATCCAGGGTGTAGGCGTCGGTGTGACAGATGCCCGTGGCCTTGATCTCCACCAGCACCTCGAAGGCTTTCGGACCCTCCAGGTCCACCTCGACGATCTCGAGCGGCTGCTTGGCTTGGAAGGCGACGGCGGCGCGGGTCTTCATTGGGGGTTCTCCAGAGCTTGGGCGGACCATGTCGGGCGGTCGCGGTGGAGGCAAGGCGCCCCGGCGGCCAAAATTTCCCTCGGGCCAAAACGGCCTAGCTGCGAAGCTTCGACGTCCGAACCCAGTATGACGCCGGTGGTGCGGAACGACGGAATTTCCCCCGCGATCGGCCCCGGCGTGACCGGAGCGGCCCTGGCTGAGCGGACCTTTGCATCGCCTGATCACGGGTGGCGCTCTTTCGGGCACGGACCCAAGGCCAGACCCCCTGGCCAGTCCAGACGCCTTAGACGGCGGAAACGCCGTGAGGCGCGAACGCCCTTCTTGTGCGCCACCTTCGAAGCCTCTCCCGCCGGTCCATTGGCTGGGCTATCTAGGGGCGATGAAACGCTGGGCATTGACCGAGGAAGAGCTGCGCCGCACCCGGGCGCAGGTGCAGAGCTGGGCCGCAAAGGCCTCCGCCGCCCTGGTGGTAGGGGCCGTCACCATCGCGCCATTGGTTCTCACCCTCTGGGTGCTGTGGCTGGTGCTCAAGGTGGCGGCGCTGCTCGGCGGCCTGATCACCGCTCCCATCGCCGCCCTGCTGGGCCTGGCGGGGGCCGACGCCCATCCGGTGCAGTGGGGGATCGTCAACGCCCTGGTCGCGGCCGCGGCCCTTATCGTGATCGGCACGCTGGCCAAGGGCGTGATTGGCCGGATGGTGGGCGAAGCGATCACCGGGCTGATCACCCGGATCCCGGTGGGCAACATGGTCTACGGCTCGGCGCGCAAGCTGATCACCACCTTCCACGGCGTGCCGGAGACCACCAAGAACGTGGTGCTGATCGAGTTTCCTTCTCCGGAGATGCGGTGCGTGGGCCTGGTCACCAAACGGTTCCGCGCCCACGACACGGGCGAGGAACTGGCCGCCGTCTATGTCCCCACCACCCCCAATCCCACCTCGGGCTATGTCGAGATCGTCCCGGTGGACCGCCTGGTCTGGCTCGACTGGACCATCAACGAAGCCATGCAGTTCATTGTCTCGGGCGGCGCCATCTCGCCCGAGACGGTGGTCTACCGCCAGACGGGCATGCCGCCGCCACCGTCCGCGCCCAGTCCCGAAGGTTGAGGCGCAAAGGACGGTTAGGAGGGAACCGAGGCCGCTGGCGAACCTGCGTCGCCGACTCCGAACAGCGGCTCGTCGACCGGAATGGCCGCAGGCGTAAGAACGACGGCGACTTCAGCCCGGCTCAAAGCAAGCCAACCAGCCGTGCCGTCTGGTATCCGGCGAGAAGGAGGACGACGACGCCCACAGCGTAGGTGAGGACCTTTACTGGGACAATGCGGACGATGTAGCCGGCCAGCGGCGCCGCCAACAACCCGCCCGCGATGAGACCTGCAACGGAGGTCGCGTGGCTGGTTATACCTTCGGCGTTCTCCCAGTGTCCGGTTAGCAAGGCCGCCAGGAAGGCGGCCGAGATGGTCGCGGTTACGAAGAACTCGGCGGTATTCGCGGTGCCCACGCTAAGCCGGGGTTCAGCACCGGCGCCCACCAAGGCGGTCGTCACCGTGGGGCCCCATCCACCGCCGCCGACCGCATCCAGGAACCCGCCAACCAGTCCCAAGGGGCCGCTATATTTGACGGGGAAATTGCGAGGCGTTCCGGCCCGCCAGGCCCGGTAGAGGATCGTCGCGCCCATCAGGGCGAGGTAGCCGGTTATGAAGGGCTTCAGTGCGCCTCCGTCTATCGAGGTGAGCACGAACGCACCGATGGCTCCGCCCACGCAGCCCCCCGCCGCGAGCGGCGCGAAGAGCTTCCAATTGACGTTCCGGTTGACCGCATGCGAGCCGGCGGAGGCGGCGGTGGTGAAGACCTCGGCGGCATGCACGCTGGCTGAGGCCACGGCCGGCGGCACGCCAAAGCCCAACAGCACCGTCGAGGAGATGACCCCGTAGGCCATGCCAAGCGCGCCGTCGATCGCCTGGGCCAGAAAGCCGACGGCGGCGAAGAGGATGAAATTTTCCAAGGTGACGCTCCGTGTGAAGCGCCATGGTCAATCTCAATTACTATTAAGTCTATAGGATTTAAGTTATGGGCCCTGGAAGGTTTTCTGACAAGCCTTCCGAGAGCGCCGCCGTCTCCAGGGTCCAGCCCTCCAAGACCTCAGCGACAGCATCCCGGGCCCGGACGAGGGCCGGATGGATGGGACACTCCGCGATTGTGGGACAGGTCTCGCAGGGTCGATAAGCGGTCTTCGATGCGCAGGGTGCGAGCGCTAGCGGTCCGTCCAGCGCGCGAATGACGTCGGCGAACGTGATGTCCGAGGCAGGGCGGGCCAGGGCATAGCCGCCGAATCGGCCCCGCGTGCTCACCAGCAGGTGCCGACGTTTCAACTCTAGGAGGATGGCCTCAAGGAATTTCCGGGGTGCCGCCGCCGCCTCGGCGATCTCCCCAATGGCGGCTGGCCCCGGGTCGGTGCGCGCCGTGAGATAAACGAGCGCGCGGAGTGCATAGCGGGCCCGCTGAGAAAGCATGACCAATCAGTACAGCGCCGGCTCAGGCTGTACCAGCCAGAGCGGAGCCGCTGTCTCGAACACCTTGCGGACCGAGGGCCGCGTTAGTGGCCCTTGCGGTCGCTCAGCTTGCCGAACGTCCGGTCGAGGGCCGACACCATTTTTCCCAAGGCTCCAGAGGTCGCCTGCTCAATCGAGTCGGCTTGCTCGGTCACGCTCACCGGCTGAAGGCCGGCGGGCCGGGCCTCCACGACACAGCGTTTGTCATGGCCGCTATCCCTGTCCCCGTTCTCGTCCCCGACGTGCATCTCGACGCGGGTGAGCCGGTCCTCAAATCTCGAGAGGCGGTCGCGAACCGCGCCCTCGAGATGCTGGCTGAGGGCCTCACGGCCTTCGATATTGTTGGCGGTGTTGATTTGAACGTCCATGTCGGTCTCCTGGTGATCAACTCGGGGTGGCGGCGCGGCGTTCCTCGCCAGCCGTCAACGCACCTTTCGCGAGCGCTCGAGAACGGGGCGTTGGCCCTCGGCGTCGAACGCGCCGGAGGAGGCGACCGTGGCGTTCGGCGTCGGATTCATACCCTCATTGGCCGTCTGTCCGGGCGACGGATGCGCGGCGGCCGGTGCGGCGGCTTTCAGCTCCATCGCGCGTTGCGCCTCGGAGACTTGGGCGGCGAGGGGTGTGGCCTTGGAAGTAGACATTGGTGATTCTCTTTTCCGGGGGCTTGGAAGCGTCATCCCTGAAAAACCAACCCCTTGTCGGCTCGCGGGTTGCATCACAGCCTTGGCACTCTGCACGGATCACGGGCGCCGCCCCAGGGGCGCTGGTTTCGCCAGGGGCGTTCTTTCGCCTACCCCGCCGAGAGCGGCAACCGCACCCGCGCCGTCAGCCCTGCCGGCGACGACACCAGCACAACGTCGCCGCCATGGGCCCGCGCGATGGACCGCGCCACGGCGAGACCCAGGCCGACCCCGCCGCCGTCCAGGGTCCGCGCGGCCTCGGCGCGGTAGAAGGGCTGGAACACCCGCTCCAGGTCACCGTCGGCCAGGCCAGGCCCGTCGTCGGCGATCTCCACCACCGCGTGACCCTCCTCCAGCAACACCCGGACCCGGCCCCGCGCACCGTACTTCACGGCATTGTCCAGCAGATTGTCGAACAGCCGCTGCAGACCCAGCGCATCGGCCTCCACCGTCACCGGCGCGCTGCCCTCCACCACGGTCACGTCCCGGTCTCCGGCGTCGTCCACCAGGCATTCCAGCAGCGACAGCAGGTCCAGCCGCTCCCGGAGCCGGACGGCGCTGGCGTCGCGGATGAAGGCCAGGACCGAGGTGATCATCGCCTCCATCTGGGCGACGTCGGCCAGCACCGCGTCCTTCACCGGCCTCGGCGCGCCCTCCAGCTTGAAACGGATGCGGGCCAGCGGCGTGCGCAGGTCGTGCGAAATGGCGCCGACCATGGCCGTGCGGTCGTCGATGAACCGCTTCAGCCGCACCTGCATGTCGTTGAAGGCCCGAGCCGCCGCGCCCACCTCTGCGGGGCCGGACAAGGCCATCAGCGGCCCGCTGGGATCGCGCCCCAAGGTCTCGGCGGCGCGGGCGAACTGCTCCAGAGGCGCGGTGATCCGGCGGGCGAAGAAGTATCCCAGCGGCGCCACCGCCAGCAGACATCCGGCCAGCCACAGCAGCACCCGGCGCTGCCAGTCGTTTGGAAAGGGCTCGGGCTGAGGCCGCACCACCAGCCATTGGCCGTCGGGCCGGCGTACGGCGGCGCTGAACTCACCGAACAGCGGCGGCCCCATCTCATGCAGGGCCAGCATATGAGCCGGGCCATGCGGGGCGCGACCGGTCTGGAAAATGACGTTGAACTCCGCGCGCCGAGCGCCTGAACCCTCGCCCGGCGACGGATGACCAGGCCCCGACGGCGGGCCGCCCTCGATCATGCCCCGGCGCATCTCCGGGCCTGGGCCGTGCAGACCCAGGGTGCGGTGCAGGCGGCCGGGGAAGTTCATGTGCTGAGCCAGCCGCACGTCGGCCTCTTTCACCCCCAGCAGCACCGCCAGGCGCCGGGCGCCCTGTTCGCGAGGGAAGGGTTCGTTGGCGGGCCCGGCCGGCGGCTGCGCCTGCACCTGGCGCTCCAGGGAACGCCCGAAGCGCGGGGTGAGTGACCCGCCCTTCAAGGCCAGGGCCACCTCCTCGATCCGATAGACGGCCCGCGGCGGCGGCGGCATCAACACCACCACAGCGAAGGTGACGGCCTGGGCCGCGATCAGGCTCACCACCAGCAGCGCCACCAACTGCAGGGCGATGGGCGCGCGGGTGCGCCCCCAGCGCCTCACGTCCGCGTCACCTTGGCGTCAAACAGGTAACCCGCGCCGCGATAGGTCTTGATCACCTCATCGGGGGTGCAGTCGTGCAGCTTGCGGCGCAGGCGACTGATCTGAACGTCGATGGCGCGGTCGAAGACATCGGCGTCACCGCCCCGCGCCTTCTCGATCAGCTCGTCCCGCGAGAGAATCCGCTGGGGGTGATCGAGGAAGGCGCTGAGCAGGGAGAACTCCCCGGCCGTCAGCAGGATGGTGACCCCATTGGGCGCGCGCAACTGGCGGCGGACGCCGTCCAGGGTGAAGCCCAGAAAGAAGTAGGCCTTGCCCTTCACCGGCCCCGGACCGCGGGCGTCCTCCCGGCGGCGCAGCACGGCGCGGACCCGGGCCAGCAGTTCGCGGGGGCTGCAGGGCTTGGCCAGATAGTCGTCGGCGCCCAGTTCCAGGCCCAGGATGCGGTCGATCTCCTCGCCCATGGCCGACAGCATGATGATCGCCGGTCCGCCGCCATCGGCGATGCGCCGGCAGATGGAGAGCCCATCTTCGCCCGGCAGCATCAGATCGAGCACGATCAGGTCGATGGCCGCGCCGGCCAGCGCCCGCTCCATGCTGATGGCGTCGCCCGCCTGGAGCACTCCGTAGCCGTGCTGGCCCAGATAGTCGGCGATCCCGCCCCGCAGCTCCGCATCGTCGTCGACGACGAGGATCTGCGGCACAGGGAAGCCGTTGGCGGCTGGGGTCATGCAAGCGTCAGTGCAGGCGAAAAGTGGCGTCACTATCGCACCCCCGCCACAATTGGTCTCGATGACCGCCCGCCGCGTCGCATCAGTCGTGGGGCGGGCCACCGGGGCCGCCGTGCATCATCATGACCCGTCGCCCCATCATCGGCCCCCGCCCGTGCATCATGGCGCCGGCGCCATGCATCCGGTGCAGGGCGTCGAACACGGCCTGCTGGTCGGGAGAAAGGGCGGCGTAGAAGGCCCGCGTGGCGGCCTCCATCTTGTCGTGGCCAGCCTGACGTTCGGCCGCCTTCCTGTCCATCTCGTCCAGCTGCTGCGGCGTGGTCATGCCGGTCTTGGGCGCGGCCATTGCCATCGGCATGGTCTGGGGATGCATGGCGTTCCGGAAGGCGCGCCAGGTGGTTTCCTGGTCAGGACGCAGGCGCAGGATGGTGTGCATGTCCTTGTCCATCTGCGCCATGCGCTCGGCCATCTTCGCCTTCATGGCGGCGGAGTCGGCCATGCCGTGCATACTGTGCATATCTCCCCGGCCCGGCGGCGGGCTGGGGGGCTGGGCAGCCGCTGGGCCGGCGACAACAAACAGGCCTATGGCCGCGAGGGCTGCGTATCTGGTCATGGAATTCCTCCGTGGGAAACTTGCACCTAAGCTCGCATGGTCGCGGCCCGCCTTGATGTCGGTCACAAACTCGGAATTGAAACAGAGCTGAAACGGGAGGGGCTCTAGCCGCCTCCTACGCCGCCATGCTTGTCTGCGGGTGACAGCATTTCCGGGAGAGCCGCATGGCCGACGACCTGACCGTGACCATGAACACCGACAACCGCCGGTTCGAGGCGGCCTTGGGCGACGAGACAGCCTTCGCCGAATACCAGCTGGCGGGCGACACCATCACCTTCCCGCACACGGTCGTGCCCGACGCCTTCGCCGGCAAGGGGGTGGGCGGCAAGCTGGTCCAGGCGGGCCTGACCTATGCCCGGGAGCACAAGCTGTGGGTGAAGCCCACCTGCGCCTTCTTCCACGCCTACATCGCCAAGCGGCCGGAGCTGCACGACCTGGTGCACCCCGACATGCGCGAGGGGCTCGCGACCCCTTAAGCGGTCAGGCCCTGCATCTGGGCGGCCAGCGCGCGGACCCGTTCGGGGCCACCCAGCAGCTGGCGGTTCAAGCCTACCCGCTTGAACCAGAAATGCAGGCCCAGCAGATCGGTGATGCCCATCCCGCCATGCACCTCGGTCGACGTGCGGGCGATGAAGCGGGAGACCTCCGACAGGTGCGCCTTGGCGTGGGCCGCCACCAGCGAGCTTTCCTCAGGCGCGGCATCGAAGGCGTAGCCGGCGTACCAGACGAGCGACCGGCAGGGCTCCAGCTCGGCGGCCATCTCGGCGCAGAGGTGCTTCACCGCCTGGAACGAGCCGATCACCCGGCCAAACTGCTTGCGCTCCTTGGCATAGGCCACCGCCTTCTCGATCATCACGTCGCAGGCGCCCAGGGTGTCGGCGGCCAGCAGCACCCAGCCGGCGTCGCGCAGCCGGGCGAGAGCGCCCTTGTCCCCGGTCAGCGGCTCGGCGGCGACCGAGTCGAAGCTCAGTTCGGCCATCCGCCGGGTGAGGTCGATGCCGGTCATGATCTCCCGCGTCAGGCCCGCCGCGTCGCCTTCGACGAGATGCAGGCCGCCACCGGTGTCAGCGACGATCAGCAGGTCCGCGCCCAGGCCTCCGGGCACGAATAGCGCCTTGCCCTTGAGCTTGCAGCCCGAGGCCATGACGCCGGCCCCGTCGCGGGCCCCGGCCACGCCCTCGGAAATGGCGACCGCCGCTGTCACCTCGCCCGACGCCAGCTTCGGCAGCCATTTGGCCTGTTGCTCGCTCGACCCCGCCAGCCGCAGGGCTAGGGGCGCCAGCACCGCGGCCAGGAAGGGAACCGGTGTCACCGCTCTGCCCAGCGCCTCGGACATCAGGGCCGCATCCATCAGGGTCAGGCCCAGCCCGCCATACTCCTCGGGGATCACGATGCCCGGCAGGCCGAAATCGGTTAGCGCGGCCCAGATATCAGCGCCCCGGTCGACGGGATCACCGGCGAACCGACGCACGCGGTCCAGGGAGGACGCCTCGGCCAGGGTGCGGCTGAGGCTCTCCTGCATCATCCTCTGATCTTCGGTGAGTGAGAAATCCATCAGACCACCGCCAGCTTCGGTTCGCGCGGCAGGCCAAGGCCCCGCTCGGCGATGATGTTCTTCTGAATCTGGGCCGTACCACCGCCGATGATCAGCCCCAGGTCGAACATGTAACTTCGTTGCCACGTACCCTTGGCGCGCAGGTGCGACCCGTCCTCATAGAGCACCCCCAGTTCGCCGAGCGCGTCGATGGCCAGGGCCGCGATCTGGTGGTTCAGTTCGCAGCCCTGCAGCTTGACCACCATGGCCGCCATCCCAGCGCTCTCGCCGGTCATCGAGGCTGTGAGCGTCCGCAGGCCATTGAACTTCATGGTCATCACGCGGGCCTGCAAAGCCATCAGGCGGTCGGCCATCACCGGATTGTCGATCAGCCGCTGTCCGTCGACGATTTCGGTCTTCATCAGGTCGACCAAGGTCGCGAACCGCGCCTCCGTGGCATTGGGGTCCCCCAGCATGCCGCGTTCATGCTTCAGCGTCGCATTGGCCACGAACCAGCCCCGCCCCCGCCCGCCGACCACCGCGCTCTGCGGAACCCGGACGTCGGTGAAGAACACCTCATTGAACTCCGCCGACCCGGTCATGGTCTTCAGCGGCCGCACCTCGATCCCCGGCGTGCTCATGGGAAACAGGATGTAGGAAATCCCGTCATGCTTGGGCGCCTGCGGCTCGGTACGCACCAGGCAGAAAATCATGTCGGCCTGGGCGGCCGTGCTCGTCCAAATTTTTTGGCCCGAGATCAGGAAGTCCTCGCCGTCCTCCACCGCCTTGGTTTGCAGGTTGGCGAGGTCCGATCCGGCCCCCGGTTCGGAATAGCCCTGGCACCAGACGGTCTCGCCGCGCAGAGTCGGTGAAATCCAGCGGGTCTTTTGTTCCTCCGACCCCACCTCAAGCAAGGTCGGCACCAGCATGGAAATGCCCTGGTTGGCGAAGCCGCGAGGCGCGCCGGCGGCGGTGAATTCCTCGGCGATGATCCTGGACTTCAGGATGTCGGGTTTCGCGCCGTAGCCGCCATAGGCCTTGGGAATCGTGCGGGCCGCGTATCCGTTGTCGATCAGCAGGGCCTGCCACTCGGTGGCCGCTTCACGGGGACGATCGGCGCCGGCGCCCGGAGCATAGCGGTCCTTGTGGTGATCAAGGAAGCCGCGCACCTCGTCACGGAACGCCTCCATATCGGGCGTCAACCTCAGGTCCATGGGTCATCCTCCGGCCGTCTCTTGTTGTCAGACAGGCCAACACCGTCCGGGCTCATCCGCAAGTCTGACCTCGCGGAACCCGCCGGCTCAGTTCTTAACGTCGACCGCGCGCGCCAGATTGTCGCGGAGAGCCCCAAGTCGCGGCTTTTATTGGGGAAGGGCGCCCACGGCCGAGCCGGGCCAAGATTCCGGTAACCATTTCTTCAAGCCAAACACCGTACCCAATTGAGACGTCTGATCGAACTGGCCTTGGCGCGTCCGTCGCCTCCTCAGAATTCGCTCAAGACAGGCAGATCAACAGGGGGCTCGCGATGATCGTTTTTAGTATCTCGAAGTATTCCCCTTTGTTTGCCAGCATCATGGCGACGCCTCTGAGTCTCCCCGGGTTCGAAGATTCGCGTTCGCCGGATCGCCGACTCAAATGCGAGACCGCGCCCCTCGCGGCTGCTCAGAAGTTTGAGCGCCCGCATGTCTGACACCAAGGCCATCGCCCTCGACCGTCGCCTCGACTTCATCGGTCTGGACGCCAAGGCCCGCGCGGCCCTGGTGGACGCCCGGCCCGTGGTGGAACGCGCGCTGCCGGTGGCCATCGCCGCCTTCTATGAACAGCTCGCCCGCCACGACCAGACCCGCAGCGTGTTCGGCGGCCCCGAACACATGGCAAAGGCCCAGCAGCGCCAGATCGGCCGCTGGGGCGGCGTGCTCACCGCGCGGTATGATGAAGCCTATCTGAAGGACGTCCGCGCCATCGCCGAGGCGCACGTCAATATCGGGTTCAAGTCCGAGTGGGCGATTGGCGGCTACGCCCGCATCCTCGACGAGATGGTGCGCTCCATCCTGGCCGACCACTGGCCCAAGGGTTTCGGCGCCAAGACCGCCCAGCGCGGCAAGGCGGCTGACGCCATCGGCGCAGTGATCAAGGCCGCCTTGCTGGATATGGACCTGCTGCTGTCCTTCCAGAACGAGATTGTCGAACATCAGCACGGTGACGCCGCAGGCCTGCGCAGCGAACTCGACCTGGAACAGAAGAAGGCCATCCACGGCTTGGCCGGGGCCTTGCAGGCGCTGAGCGAGGGCGACCTGCGCCATCGAATGGCTCAAAACCTGTCGGGCGAGTACGCCCAGCTCGGCGCCGACTTCAACAAGGCCATCAGCCACCTGGAAGAGGTGATGGGAGCCATAGCCGGCAACGTCTCGGGCATCCATGCCGGAGCTGGCGAGATCAGCACCGCCGCCGACGACCTCTCGCGCCGCACCGAACAGCAAGCCGCGACCCTGGAAGAGACCGCCGCGGCGCTGGATGAGATCACCGTCACCGTCCGCAAGACCGCCACCGGCGCCAAGGCCTGCGCCGAGGTTGTGCTGGCCGCCCGCGGCGACGCCCAGACCAGCGGCGAGGTGGTGCAGCAGGCCGTCTCGGCCATGAGCCAGATCGAGAACTCCGCCCAGCAGATCAGCCAGATCATCGGGGTGATCGACGAGATCGCCTTCCAGACCAACCTGCTGGCCTTGAACGCTGGCGTTGAAGCGGCACGGGCTGGCGAGGCTGGCCGCGGCTTCGCCGTCGTGGCCTCCGAGGTCCGGGCCCTGGCCCAGCGCTCGGCCGAAGCCGCCAAGGAGATCAAGGCGCTGATCAGCGCGTCGACCGCCCAGGTCACGTCCGGCGTCCAGTTGGTGGGTCAGACCGGCGAAGCCCTCCAACGCATCGTCAGCCGGGTGGCCGAGATCGACAGCCTGGTGAGTGAAATCGCCGCCAGCGCCCAGGAGCAGGCTGTGGGCCTCGCCGAGGTCAACACCGCCGTCAACCAGATGGACCAGGTTACCCAGCAGAACGCGGCGATGGTGGAGCAGTCCACCGCCGCCAGCCACAGCCTGGCCCAGGAAGCTCAGGGGCTCGCGGGCTCCATCGGCATGTTCCAGATCGGCGCGCAACACGCGCCGCCCCAAGCCATCGCCCGCAACGCCACAGTCACGCCAACCCGCCGCCCTCCGGCCGCGGCCTTCGCCGCCCGTCACGGCGCGGCCCAGGTCCGCACCTCGGCCCGCGACGGCGCGGCGCTCCGCAAACCCGCGCCGCAATCGGGCGCCGATGAATGGGAAGAATTCTGATGGCCACGGACACCGCAACCATCGCGGAACGGGCGACCGTCAGCCTGGCCCCGGTCCTGGACCTGCAAGCGGCCGAGCCGCTGCGTGCCGAGCTGATGGCCCTGCGCGGCCGTCCGGTGGACCTCGACGCCTCTCAGGTCACCCGCATGGGTGGTCTCTGCCTGCAGGTTTTGATGTCTGCGCGCAAAATCTGGGCCGAGGACGGCATCTGCTTAACGGTGGATCAACCATCTTTGGCGTTTTCAGAGCAACTGGCTGCGTTCGGTGAACCCGAGCTTCAATTCGAACCGCAAGGGGAACTTTCGTGACGAAGACCGTACTGACGATCGACGATAGCCGCACCATGCGGGAAATGCTGAACCACGCGCTGGTTGAGGCGGGCTACCGCGTCATCCAGGCCGTGGACGGCGTGGATGGCCTGGAAGTCCTCCAGGCCAATGCCGGCACGGTGGACGTGGTGATCACCGACATCAACATGCCTCGCCTCGACGGCTTCGGCGTGATCGAAGGCGTCCGCGCCAATCCCGACCACCGCGCCACGCCGATACTGGTCCTGACCACGGAAAGCGATGCCGCCAAGAAGGAGCGGGCCCGTTCGGCCGGGGCCACGGGCTGGATCGTGAAGCCCTTCAACCCTGTGAAACTGGTCGACGCCGTTCGCCGCGTCGCCGCCTGACCTTCTAGAAGCCGTTTCGGAGCGTTCCGTTGGATCCGTTCGAGAGCATCAAACAGACGTTCTTCCAGGAGTGCGATGAACTCCTGACCGACGCTGAACAGGGCCTGTTGGCCATGGAGTCGGGCGAGGCTGACGACGAGACGATCAATGCCGTCTTCCGTGCCGTCCATTCAGTGAAGGGCGGCGCAGGGGCCTTCGGGCTAGAAGACCTGATCCGTTTCGCCCACGTCTTCGAGACGGTGATGGACGAAATCCGCTCCGGAAAGATGGAGCTGACCGACGAGGTCGCCAAGACCCTGCTGCGGGCCTTTGATGTCCTGGCCGACCATGTGGCGGCCGCCCGGGACGGCGGCAAGGTGGAGGAAGGCCGCTCGCAAGGCGCCTATGGCGAACTTCGCGGGCTGATCGGCGGCGAAGAGGAAGACGACGCCCTGGACGGCGGTGGCGACGAGGACTTCGGCTTCGTGCCCCTCACCCTGAGCATCGAGGGCGAGGACACGCCGGGCGGGTTCATCGACCTGGACGCCCAGGACGCGCAGGCCGGCATCGAAACGGCGATCGTGGACGAAGCGCCGCAGGAAGATCTCTCCTCCTGGACCGTGGAATTCTCACCCAAGTCGGAGATGTACGCCAAGGCCAACGAGGCCGGTCTGGTGCTGCGCGAACTGGCGCGCCTGGGCGAGACCCGGGTCACGCTGATCGACGAAGCCCTGCCGCCCCTGGACCAGCTCGCCGCCGAGCAGGCCTATGTGAGCTGGCGCATCCAGCTGTTCACCGACTCCGACGAGGCCTCCATCCGCGAGGTCTTCGAATTCGTCGAGGACGACTGCAACCTGACCATCACCCGCGACGGCGGCGGCGTCTCGGCCCCGGTGGCCGATGATGACCTGAGCGACGACGACCGCGCCGCGGCGGCTTCGGCCAACGCCGATCTGGATATCGCAGCCCTGCTGGCCCGCGTCGGCGGTGGTGGCGCCCCTGCCGAACCGGAAGCCGCGCCCGAGATCGTCGCCGAAGCGGTCCCCACCGAAGCTCCGGCAGAAAATGTCGCGGCCCTGATCGCCCGCGCCCAAAGTGTCGCGCCGCCGCCGTCGCGGGTGATGGTCAGGTTGCAGTCGTCCTCGACGAATTCGAAGACCTCGCGGATGGAGGCCT
>NZ_JBBKVV010000150.1:0-4138 GCF_037968635.1 Phenylobacterium sp. | reverse complement strand
CCTCAACCATCGGATCACCCTCAGCCAGGTCTACCTGGCCATGGTCTTCGCCACCGGCCTGATCGTCGCCCTGATGGCCACCCACCAGCACCGTCTGCGCCAGATCCTGGCCCGCCGCTCGGCCAGCTACATGCGCGCCCGTGACAGGGCCCAGGCCGCCTCGGCGGCCAAGACCGAATTCCTGGCGGCCATGAGCCACGAGATTCGCACGCCGCTGAATTCCATCATCGGCTTCGCCCAGGTCCTGGAACGGCGCGACGACCTGCCGGGCGACAGCCGCCACCAGATCGGCCTGATCGGGCGCTCGGGCGGCGCCCTGCTGACGGTGGTCAACGACATCCTCGACTTCTCCAAGGTGGAGGCCGGGCGTATCGACCTGGACCCCAAGGCGGTGGACCTGACCCAGGCCTGCGAGTCAGCCCTTTCCATCGTGGCCGAAAGCGCCGAGCGCAAGGGCCTGACCCTGGCCATGACCGTCGAGGGCGAGCAGGGCTGCGCCCACGTCTGCGACGACCACCGCCTTGGCCAGGTGCTGCTCAATCTGCTCAATAACGCCATCAAGTTCACCGACGTCGGCGGCGTCACCCTGGCGCTGTCTGTCGTGGAGGCGGCGGACTTTGATCGGGTCCGCATCGCGATCACCGACACCGGCCCCGGCATCGCGCCCGCCGCCGCCGCCCGGCTGTTCCAGCGCTTCAGCCAGGTGGACTCATCGGTCAGCCGCACCCACGGCGGCACCGGCCTGGGCCTGGCCATCTGCAAGGGTCTGGTGGACCTGATGGGCGGCAAGGTCGGCGTCGACTCCATCCCCGGCCAGGGCTCCACCTTCTGGCTGGAAATCCCCATGGCCCGTGCGCAGGCCATCACCGCGAGCGAGGCGGATCAGGACGCCCAGCCGGGTCTGGCCGCCCACATCCTGCTGGTGGACGACCACCCGATGAACCGCGAGCTGGGGATCGCCATCCTGACCCTGCTGGGCTGCACCGCCGACCTCGCCTGCGACGGCCGCGAGGCGATCGAGGCCGCCCAACGTGGCCGCTATGACGCCATCCTGATGGACGTTCACATGCCCGTCGTCGACGGTCTGGCCGCCACCCGCGCCATCCGCGCCCTGACCGGCCCCGCCGCTCAGACCCCGATCATCGCCATGAGCGCCGACGTCCTGCCCGAGCAGGTCGCCAGGATGCGCGAGGCCGGGATGGTGGACAGCGTCGGTAAACCCATCAGCATCCAGGACCTCCACGACTGCCTGGCCCGCTGGGTCGGCCGCGACGCGTCGGGGGAGATCCAGGCGGCCTGATGATTCCGCTCCTCGCGGCGAACTCCCCTAGTTCGCCGCCATCTCCGTCCCGCGCAGGAACTTCACCAGCACCCGCTGGCCGATCAGGAACGGCGCGTCGTCGGCGCTGACCACCACCTCCACCACCCGGTCATCGGTGCGTTCGGTGGGGTCGTCGGAGACCAGTTTGCGGGCGCCGAACACCGCGGCCTGGCGCAGCACCTTGCCGCGATAGACCTTGGTGGGGTCGCTCTCGGGGGCGATCTGCACCGCCTGGCCGATGGCGACATAGGGCAGGGCGCCCTCGGCGATCTCGGCGCGGACGATGTGCGGGGCCGTGGGCTCCAGGTCGAACATGGTCGAGACGTTCAGGGTCGAGGCGCCCGCGCCGGGATTGGCGTAGCGGCGAGCGATGCGGCCGTCGGCCGGGGCGCGGATGATGGTCAGCTCCTGCTCGTACTGGGCCCGGGACAGGGCGGCCTGGGCGGTGGCGATGGCGGCGCGCTGAGCCTCCAGGCTGGCCTGGGCCTCGGCGATCCTGTCCTGCGCCTGGTCCAGCCTCTGGCCGGCCACGAAGTTGGTGGCCACCAGGCCCTGCAGCCGGGCGCGCTCACGTTGCGCTGTGGAGAGCTGCACCTGGGTCATCGCCAGCTGGGCGCGGGCCTGATGCACGGCGGCGGCGGCCTGGGCGGCGGCCAGGCGGGGTTCGTCGTCTTCCTGGCGGGCCAGGACCTGGCCCTTGGTGACCCGGTCGCCCTCGCTCACCAGCACGTCTCGCACGATGCCGGCGCGGCGCGCGGCCACCTGGATCATGCCGCCCTCCACGTCGGCCTTGCCGTTGGCGATGGCGACGAAGGGGCTCTTGGGCGCCTTGGCGGCCAGCAGCTTCTCGGCGGCGGCCTTCCTGGTCTTGGCCTGGCCGTTGAGCACGACACCGCCGGCGACGGCGAGTCCCAGACCCAGGACCACGACCCAGACGACATGGCGGCGAAGGAAGGCGAGCATGGTCTTAGGCTCCGATGAGCTCAGGGGTTTTGGCGCCGGCCGGGCCCGGCGTCGTGCGCCGGTCGTCCAGGATACGGCCGTCCTCGATGTGGATGATGCGGTCGGCATAGGCTTCGAGCCGCGGGTCGTGGGTGACGCAGATCACCGCCGCGCCGTGGCTCTTGGCCGCGCGCTGCAGCAGCTGGATGACGATCTGGCCGTTCTCGCCGTCCAGCGCGCTGGTGGGCTCGTCGGCGAACAGCAGGTGAGGCTCCTTGGCCAGGGCGCGGGCGATGGCCACCCGCTGCTTCTCGCCGCCGGACAGTTCAGAGGGCCGCTGGTGCATGCGCTTGGAAAGGCCGACCTCGGCCAGGGCGATCTCGGCCCGGGCGCGCGCCTCGTGCGGCGCAAAGCCCTTGTACTTCAGGATGATGGTCACCTGCTGCAGGGCGCTCAAGGCCCCGAACAGGTTGAAGCCCTGGAAGATGAAGCCGCAGTGATCCAGCCGGAACCGGTCGATCTGGCCGGGGCGCAGGCCCCACAGGTCCTGGCCCATGGCGCTCACCGAACCCTCGTCGGGCTTCAGCAGGCCCGAGAGCGTCGCCACCAGGGTCGACTTGCCCGAGCCGGACGGCCCCATGACCATGGTCACGTCGCCGTGCAGGGCGTCGAAGTCCACCGACTTCAGCACCTCGATATGGCTGCGGCCGGTCTTGAACCGCTTGGTCAGGCCCTTGGCCACCAGGGCGTGGGCGCCGGGAACACCGGAGGTCTGGCTCATCGCAGCAGGTCCGCGGGTTGGCTCTTCTTGAGGATGCCCATGGCCATCAGGCCCGAGGCCATGGAGATCAGCATCAGCAGGATGGCGACCCCGGTGATCCAGCCGATGGGGAAACCCATGGGCAGGCCGGCGCTCTTGGCCAGCAGCGAGACGCCGAAGGTCAGCAGGGCCGTGGCGATCAGGCCGACGATCCCCACCCAGAAGGACAGCTCGATGACGATCAGCCGCAGCGAGCCCATGGAAACGCCGAGCGCCCGCAGGCTGGCGAACTCCTTGATATTGGCCAGGATCGCCCCGCGCAGGGTCTGGGAGGTGATCCCCACCCCGATCAGGAAGCCCAGGAACACCGAGAAGCCCAGCATCACCCCGATGATCTGCTCCTTCATCAGCGCGCCCTCGTTGGCCTTGGAAAGCTCGTCCCGGGTCCAGGCGCGATAGGCCTTGTCGGCGTTGGCGTTCAGGGTGTCGCGCACCGCCTCGGCGCGGGCGGGGTCCTTGATGCGCACCATCAGCGGTCCGGTCTTGTCGCCCTTCTCCCCCATGCCCAGCAGCCGCATGGTGTCGCGCGACACCACCACCGAGGGCTGGTTGATGTCGGGATAGCCGTCGAGCAGCGCGCGCACGTGCACCGACTTGCCGTTCAGGGCGGCGCTGTCGCCGAGCTTGACCCCCAGCCGCGCCAGCGCGGTGCGGTCGATGGCCACCGCATAGGGTTCCTGCAGGGCGATGCGGACGGTCTCGGAATAGTCGGTGGGCAGGGTCACCGCGCCGGGGCGGGTGTCGACCATGTTGACCTGGACGTAGGTGGTGACCGCCTTCTTTCCCGGGGGCGGGCGATTGGTCCAGCGGGCGCCGTCCCCGTCGAAACTGGCCACCTCCACCACGTCGGGGTTCAGGTAGAGCTGTGGCTGGATGCGGCGCGGTAGCCCCGAGGGGCCGGAATTGATCAGGCTCTCCGACTTGGCGCCCAGCACCAGGATGTCGGCGCGGCTCCGGTCGATGGTGGCTGTGGCGCCCTTCACGATCCCGGTGAACATGCCGACCTGGGCCAGGATCAGCAGGCCCGAAAAGGCCAGCGCGATCACGGCGGCCAT
>NZ_JBBKVV010000149.1:0-3522 GCF_037968635.1 Phenylobacterium sp. | reverse complement strand
CCACCCCGAACAGCCCTTGCCAAAGTCCGCTTGAGGGAATGACGGGGTCAGCGTCTAGTTACGGCGGGTCGCCAACGGAACTGCGGTGACAGTGCACTCAACTCCGTGCCGAGTTTTCCTTTTAAATGCACTGTCACCGTAATCGACACATCAAGGAGGTTCATGACACCGCAGTCGAGGCGCTCGGGGGCATGTCGTCAAACAGGGCGCAGCCGGCGGGGTAGCCCGTCCACGGCATCCCCTGTGCGCAGCGTACCGCGATCGTGGGAACCGGCAGCGTCGGATCGGCGAAGCAGCCTCCGGCGAACCCTGTCTGACCGGGCCTCCACGCTCCGAACGACCTCCAATAGATGGTTGAACCACACTTCGAGCAGAACCAGCGTTTGCCGAAGCCTTCGAGAACCGCCAGCGGACCATCCACCCTCCTGACCTGTTCATCCTGGAAGTAGACCGACCACCCGAACGGGGCGCCCGTACGCCGTTTGCAATTGTCGCAGCTACAAAGCCCGCTGCTGACCGGCTCGCCCTCGACCTCAACGACGCACGCGCGACACGCACATTGGGTAGTCCGAATTGTCATGGCAGGTCCCGCGGGTGTCCTCAGATACCAACATCGTAGGCGCAGCCGCGGAAGCCTCAAACCAAGCGTCAGTCTGGGTCCGCTAACCACCCGTCTCAGACATCGACGAGGTCTGGTTTCGGGCGATCGGGGGAATGTCTGCTTGCGGCCGCCTTGCTCGGGACAGCTCGCAACCCGTTGCGGACGTTTGGGTCGGCGCCCTATCGTTCGAACAGCCCAGCGGGTTGCGTAGCCGTCTTGATGCGATCAGACCACTTCAGCAGCCGGGGGTGGCTGGGCATCAGCTCGTCGAATTCGGGGACTTCGGCGAAGAGGCGGAACATCGGCGCGGCGTGGAGGTCCGCAAGGGAAAGTGTATCGCCGCTCAGCCATTCCCCTTCCGGCGAGATGGCTTCAAGCGCGGCCAGGCACACCGAAGCTTCACGACGTGAGGCGTCGAGCCGCACCGGGTCTGGGCTTCGCCCGCGGCGCGGGCCTTCCACTTGCTCGACGTACAAGCCCCAGACCAGCGTGCGGTAAGCATAGTTGTCCATGATGGAAATTGCCTGACCCATCGATGCGCGCCCGGATGGCGCGCTCGGCTGCAAGGCTGGTCCCTCGAACGCCTCGTCCACGTATCGACAAGTAGGCGCCGTCTCATAGAGGCGCACATCGCCATGCTGGAAGGCCGGAATACGACCGAAGGGATGGCGCGCCAGATACGCCGGTTGCTTGCCCTCCGTCCAAGCATCAACCTCTACCAGATTGTACCCGACTCCCTTCGCCCAAAGCGTCAGCTGTAAGGCCTGCACATAGACGCTGTAGGACGCGCCGTAGACCGTAGGTAAATCCGCTGCTCGCATGGCGTCCCCCAAAGGGATCAGACCAGCTGAGCGCGGGAGAGGCAATCTCGAGCCGATCGGACGTTGAGCGCCGTGGCTTTGGGAACAAGGCGATGGGCGCGATAGGAGGTCTGCAAGCCACCCCAAGCTGACATTCGAAAGGTCGGTTCCGGCGGTCTAAGCCCTTCCCTGCTCGGCGACATCCCAAACGAAAACAGGACCGCCCCGGTAGGGACGGTCCTGCTCGATGACTCATGGCTGCGGGCGGAGCCCGCGGCGCTTACTTCTTCTTGGCGGGCGCGACGCCGTTGACGGCGTCCTTGAGGCCCTTGGCGGCGCGGAAGCGCACGGCCTTGGAGGCCGGGATCTTGATCGCTTCGCCGGTGGAGGGGTTGCGGCCTTCACGGGCGGCGCGGGCGCCGACGTCGAACACGCCAAGGCCCGAGAGACGGACGTCGCCGCCCGCGGTCAAGGCGCCCGAGACGGTGGCGACCATGGCTTCCAGCACGCGGCCGACTTCAGCCTGGGTGGTCCCGGCGGCAGTGGCGACCTGTTCGATGAATTCAGATTGGGTCATGTGACCTCCGGTTGTCTTTGTTGCGCCTCGCGTTTCCACGCAAGGGAGGCAAGGGTTTGCGCAGATTCGCGGGCCGTGGCGACCTTGACGCAAGGGAAACGGGGCCGAGAGACCCCGTTTTTGGGCACAATAGCGCGCATTCGCCGCGGCTGAGAGGCGTCTTAGCCCCTACCGGGCGTCGCGCAGGTACACCACCTGGCTGCGACCGGAACTGATCAGGTGCCCGAGAAGGAAGCCGGCGGCGGCGGCGACGCCGAGCGCCACATAGGGCTTTTCTCGCACCAGGACGTCGGTGTCGCCGAACCGCTCGACGGCGCGTTCCCGGACCTTGCCGTAGACTTCCTGGCCCTTGGCCACCACGACCTCCGTCTTGCCTTCCAGCAAGGTGCGTGCGGCGCTCAGCAGGCTGTGGGCGGCCTCATTGAGGGCCGCCGGCGCCTTGCCCAGAGCGTCCGCCGCTTCGCTGACGGAGGCGGAGGCGCTCGCCTTGGCGCTCTTGGCGCTCTTGGCGGAGGCCGCCATCGGATCAAGGGCGGCGGTGGCGTCGGCCAGGCCGGTCGCCGCGGTTCCGTTGGCGGAGGAGGTCATCGGGTCGGCCATGGTTCTTCTCTTCGGATAGGGGATCAGGCCCCGTGAACGGGGGCCGGGCACGACACCAACGATGTCGGCCCGGCCTGGGTTCCGGAGTTAGAACTTCCGCGTGTAGGCGACAGCCCAGACGTCGGCGTTCTCGCTGGAATCCTTGAAGTCGTGGCGGGTGTAGTCGACCCGGACGCCGTTCTTGTCGTCCAGGAAGTACTGGCCGCCGACGCCGTAGTTCCAGCTCTCGCCGTCATCGGCTGCGGACGCGCCGGCGGCCGACGCCTTGATCTTGGAGGTTCCGTAGCCGACCCGGGCGAACAGATCGGCCTGCGGCGAGACCGGCAGATAGCCGACCCCATAGATGGCGGCCTGGTGTTGCAGCTTCACGTCGACCGAGGTTCCGGCGACATTGACGCTGTCTTCCTTGACGCCGGCGGCGAGTTCACCCTCGACGCCGAGGTACTGGCCAAAGCGGGCCCCCAGGCGGCCCTGGATCGCCCCCAGGTTCACATCGTCGATATTGGCGTTCGCGTAGCCGAGCGAGCCATAGATCGTGGTGGGAGAGAGCGACTGCGCCGAGGCGATGGCGGGGACGGCGAGGGTCAGGGCGGTCGTCGCCGCCAGGGCGATGAGAGACTTCATTGGTTACTCCAACTCTTTCGTTCAGCTCCCCAGCCGCACCCAAGTCGCCTCCAAACACGGCGGCCCTAGGTCGGTTCCTCGACATTCGATGGAAACAATGTGGCGGAGAGGGACCTGTGTCGCTGAGGGCACAGGTCGGCGTGCGGAGCGATCCAGCTGGAGACCGACGTTCCGGTTCCCCCTTCCCCCTCGATGGGGGATGGGCCGGGGATGGGGGTGTGTGCAGGGCGCTGAAAGCTTGGCGCGGGGGGCGAACGCCGACCTTGAGCCTCGCCAGGCGCCCTGCCCTCACCCCCAACCCAACCCTCCCCCTCGATGGG
>NZ_JBBKVV010000148.1:0-39876 GCF_037968635.1 Phenylobacterium sp. | reverse complement strand
GCGCCAGCGACGCCGCGCCGGGCGCCGTGGCGTCGCTGGCGCTGGACAGCTCCCCCACATCGTAGGAGCGCACGAACACGCCGGGCAGGCCGCCGGTCAGCACGATGGCGCGCACGGCGGGATCGTCGGCGGCGGCCTTCACCGCGGCGTACATCTCCTGCGACCCGGCCGCGGTCATGGTTCCCCGCGGCGGGTTGGCATAGGTGATCACGGCGCAGCCGCCCTTGCGTTCCACGGTGACGAAGCTCATCGGCCTTCTCCATACCTGATATTCGATTTTCCCCGAGCTTGGAGCGGACGGCGTGAGCAGGCAAGGTCGCGCCGCGATTCTTCGAGGGACCACATGCGCATCGTATCGGGCGACCTTCGCGGCAAGACCATCGTCACGCCGGCCGGCGACGCCACCCGCCCCACCTCCGATCGCGCCCGCCAGGCGGTGTTCAACATCCTGGAGCACGCCGCCTGGTCACAGGGCCTGCGCGACCTGCGCGTCATCGACCTGTTCGCCGGCTCCGGGGCGCTCGGCCTGGAGGCCCTGTCGCGGGGCGCGGCCTTCTGCCTGTTCGTGGAGACCGACGAGGCGGCCCGTGGCGCGATCCGCGAGAACGTCGACAACCTGAGTCTGTTTGGCGTCACCCGCGTCCATCGCCGCTCGGCCATCGACCTGGGGCTTCGTCCCGGCGCGGATGGCCCCGCCTTCGATATCGCCTTCCTCGACCCGCCCTACGCCAAGGGCCTGGGCGAGGTGGCCCTGGCCAAGCTGCGGGACGGCGGCTGGCTGGCGCCGCAGGCGTTGATCGTCTTCGAGCGCGGCTCGGCTGAGCCCGCCTTCAATGTCGAGGGGTTCGAAGTCCTGGACGCGCGCGACTACGGCGCCGCACGCGTCCATTTTCTCAGGTTGATCGCGTCACCAGCCGCGGACTGACGTCCGGTTGTCGAGCTGGGCGCGCAGGTTCACCAGGCCGTCGCGGGTCACCCGATAGGGTTCGCCGTTGCGGCTGGCGATCAGCCGCTTCTTCTTCAGGCTCTTGAAGACGGTCAGGTCGCAATCGGCCAGCCGCCAGCCATCGCGGCTGACGCAGGTGGCCTGGACGATCCCGCCTCGGGCGTCGCGTTCAAGGAGGATCTGGCCGCCTTGGGCCAGGGCGTGCAGCGTGCGTTGCTGCGCTTTGGATATATTCAAGGGACTGTCGGGAACTGATCATGACAAGGCGCGCCCGCGCGCTGGCGCGGACGGCGAAGGGCCATGAGCCGATCGGACAAGAGCGTGACAGTCGAAAGTGGACGCCGGTTTCGACGCCCGTCACGCGCACTCTAAAAGAGCAGAAGCCCGGCCGGCTGTTAGGCCCGGGTTCCGAACACAGTCTCTGACATGATCTCCCCTTGGGTTGAGATGGTCACAGAATGGTCAAGCTTGGGGCCGACGTCTACCCACCACGTCATCCCGGCCGCAGCGAAGCGGAGACCAAATCCGCTCATCCCGGCGAAGGCCGGGACCCAGATCGTAAGTCACGATCTGGGCTAGAGATTCGAAGTGCGGCGGATGTATCTGGGCCCCGGCCTTCGCCGGGGTGAGCGGTGTAATTTAGGCGCTCAACGCCTGCGACTCCTCGGCCGCGACCCCGGCCCCGACCTTATCGTTCCACACCTGCTCCACGACGCGGAGCAGGCCGTCAGCGGTGATCGGCTTGGTGATGTGGCCGTCGGCGCCGGCCTCGGAGGAGGCCTTGGCGTGTTCGGGCATGGCGTTGGCCGTCAGGGTGTAGATCGGGGTCGGGGCGGCCTTCTCCCGGCCTTCGCGGCGGCGGATGGCGCGGATGGCGGTCAGGCCGTCCATCACCGGCATCTGCATATCCATGAGGATCAGATCGAAGTTGGCGCGCGCGGCCTCGTCCACCGCCTCGGCGCCGTTCTCGACGCAGGTCAGGTCGACGCCGGCGGCGCCCAGGATCAGCTCCACGACCCGGCGGTTGGTGGGATGGTCCTCGGCCAGCAGCACCCGCATGGTGTCGAGGTCGGCCTCTTCATTGTCCGCCGCCTCGTGATCGCCCCAGAGGTCCACCGCGCCATGGCGGCGCTGAAGTTCCAGCGCCAGGGAGAAGGTCGAGCCCTTGCCGGGCTCGGAGGTCGCCGACAGGGCGCCGCCCATCGCCTCGGCCAGGGAGTGGCTGATGGCCAGGCCCAGGCCCGTTCCGCCGAACCTGCGCGTGATGGAGCCGTCAGCCTGCTGGAAGCGCCCGAACAGGCGCTGACGGGTCTCCTCGTCGAAGCCGATACCGGTGTCGGAAACCTCGAAGGTCAGGTGGGTGGAGGTCTCGTCGCGCCGCGCCTTGACCGCCAGTTTCACCTCGCCGTCGCTGGTGAATTTCACCGCATTGCCCAGCAGGTTGGTGAGGATCTGGCGGATCCGCGGGGCGTCGCCGTCGAAGGATCCCTGGGCATAGGGATCGACCTCGACCACCAGCTTCAGGTCCTTGGCCTGCGCGCTGGCCTGGAACAGCGAGGCGCAGGCGTTGACCGAGGTGGCCATGTCGAAGGGCTCGGGGCGGATTTCCAGCTTTCCGGCCTCGATGCGGGCCAGGTCCAGGATATCGGTGAGCAGGGCCTCCAGGGTCTGGGCCGAGGTCTCGATCAGATTGACCATCTCGGCCTGGCCGGAGGTCAGCTCGGTGCGCGCCAGGGCGCCGGCGATGCCCATCACCCCGTTCAGCGGTGTGCGGATCTCGTGGCTCATATTGGCCAGGAACTCGCTCTTGGCCTTGTTGGCGGTCTCCGCCTCCTCCTTGGCCTTCAGCAGCTCCAGTTCGCCGCGCTTCTCCTTGTCGATATTGCGCAGGACGCCCAGCACCCGGACGATACGGCCGCGCTCGTCGCGGATCGCCTCGCAGGCCGAGTAGTGCCACTCGTGAGGGCCGCCCTTCTGGGGCATGCGGTAGACCTGCCGGAACGGTGCGCCGCCCTCGACATATTCGTCCCAGGCGCGCTTAGCCTCGTCACGGTCGGCGGGGTGGATGCCGCGCCAGATGTCGGCGTTCATCTCCTCGTAAGTAGACGCGCCTTCGTCGCCGGCCTGTGGTGACTGATAGCCCGCGCCACTCAGTTCGCGGCGCTTCCAGTCCATCTCCCACATGCGCAGTTCGCCGATCTCCATGGCGAGCTTCAGGCGTTCCTCGTTGCGCTTGGCCTCTTCCAGGGCGTCGGCGGTGCGGGTGACGTCCACCGACATGATCAACAGGCCGCCGATCTCGCCGTCGGCCTCGCGCCAGGGATTGATCTCCACCCGCGCCCACAGATGGCGGCCGTCAGGCAGGTTCACCGGCACGCGGTCGTGCTGCACCTGCTGGCCCTTGAGGCAGCGGTTATAGACCGGCGCCCAGCGCTGGGTGTCGGGATAGGCCTCGTAGAGGCTCTGGCCGGCGACGTCCTCGCTCTGGCGCTCCGCGCTCCAGCGGGGGCTGGCCTGGATGACGCGCATCTCCTTGTCCACCATGCACAGCGCCACCGGCGCGGCCTGGACGAAGGCGGAGATCATGTTGCGAGCGGCGGCGACTTCGCCGGCCGCCTTGGCCAGGTCCTCGCGGACATTGTGCCGCTTCCACTCGTCGGCGGCCAGGGCCGCCAGATCGGTAAGGTAGTCGGCCATGTCCTGGTCGAAGGCCCGGGGCTCTGAATCGGTCACCAGGACCGCGCCCACGCCGCGCCCGTCCGACAGGCGGATCGGCGCCGCGGCGCAGAAACAGATGCCGGCGCCGGTGACGCCGCGATGGGCCTTGAATCGCGCATCCTCGCGGGCGTCGCTGACCCACAGCACGCCATCGCCCTTTATGGCGGCGGCGGTGAAGGACTCTTCGTTGGGGACCGCGCTGCGCCAGCTGTCGGGCTGGCTGGCATGCCAGGTCTGGTCGCCCTCCAGCAGGACGACATCACAATTGGGAAGTCTGGCATAGGCCTTGGCCAGGCGCGCGATGCGCGCCAGGGTCGGCTTGAGTTGCATGAGATCCAGTCCGCCGATAGCGGCCAGACGTTCAGCTTCGCTCTGCGAAGCCGCGCCCTTTTTGGCCATGATGTTTCCCCCGATAAGTCGCCCGGAACGATGGGGCCTTCAGGGTTAAATCTCCGTGACCGTCAAAAACCAAAGGTTCGACTTTCTACGGAAGGGTTTGGTGGCGCGCACCCTCTCTCGCAGGCGGGAGAGGCGAAGCGCTACAGCAGCTTGATCTCGCGCAGCCGCTCTTTCAGGAATTCGTCAGCGGAGATCGGGGCGGGGTAGCGGTCGGGATGCTGGGCGTCCACGCAGGAGGCCAGGGTCCTGATCTCGTAGTCGGGATTGAAGTGCAGGAAGAAGGGCGTGGAATAGCGGGGGAAGCCGCGGCGCTCGGGCGCGGGGTTCACCACCCGGTGGGTCGTGGACGGCAGGCGGTGGTTGGTCAGCCGCTGCAGCATGTCGCCGATGTTGCAGACCACGGAGCCTGCCGGTGGATTGATCGGCAGCCATTGGCCGTCGCGGTCCAGAACCTCCAGCCCAGCCTCCTCTGCTCCCAAGAGCAGGGTGATGACGTTGATGTCTTCATGGGCGCCGGCTCGGATATTGGGGCCGTCCTTCGGGACCGGCGGATAGTGCAGCAGGCGCAGCACTGAATTGCCGTCGTTCACCGTGGCGTCGAAGAAGTGGCGGTCGAGCTTCAGATAGTGGGCGATGGCCTCCAGCAACTGGATCCCCAGGGCGTCCAGCGAGTCGTACAGCCAGGCCACGTCGGCGACGAAGGTGGGGGTTTCCACCGGCCAGACATTGGGCGGCATCAGCTCCTGATAGGCGTGGCCCGGAGGCAGGTCGCGCCCCATGTGCCAGAACTCCTTCAGGTCGAAATGCGCGGCGTCCTTGGCGGTCTCGATGCCGAAGGGGGTGTAGCCGCGCTGGCCGCCGGTCCCGACGACGTAGCGCTGCTTCACATCCTCGGGCAGGGCGAAGAAGGCCTTGGTGGCGTCGGTGGCCGCCGTGACGTTTCCGTCCGGCAGGCCATGGTCGCAGATCACCGCGAAGCCGTAGCGGGCGAAACTGTCGCCCAGGGCCTGGGAGAAGCCTTCGAAGTCGGCGCCGAAGGCCTTGAAGGAAACGGGGGTGATGGCGGCTTGGGTCATTTCCGCCCCTTACACCGGCTGGCGATCCTTCTCCACCCGTCTGGGGCTGAGAGGCCGGTCGTCGTCGGAGTCTTCCTCGGCGGCGCGGCGCATCTCGGCGTTCAGCAGCCGCTCCATGGTCTCGGTGGAGTCGCGGCTGGCCAGCGCGTAGTTTTCTTCCTGGCCGTAGGCGGGCGCCAGCTTCTCGAACAGCTGGCGGTCCAGCTTGCGGAAGGCGCCGGCCGCGGCGATGGCGCGGCGCTCGCTGAAGCCCAGGCGCATCAGGGCCCGCTTGCCCATGGCCAGGCTCCCCTCGAAGCTTTCACGCTCCACGTCGTCGGCGCCGTGGGCCAGCAGGTCATAGGCGTGCCGCCGGTCCCAGGCCCGCGACAGGATGGTGAGGTTGGGGAAGGCCAGCTTGGCGGCCTCCACCAGCTCCACGGCCTTGTCCTTGTCGTCGATGGCCACCACTAGCAGGCGGGCCTTGTCGGCGCCGGCGGTGCGCAACAGGTCGATGCGGCTGGCGTCGCCATAGTGGACCTTGCGCCCGAAGGCCCGCAGCAGTTCGATCTGCTCGATGCTGGAGTCCAGGGTCACCACATTGAAGTCGTTGGCGATCAGCAGGCGCGCGGCGATCTGGCCAAAGCGTCCGAAGCCCGCAACGATCACCTCCGGGTCGCCCTCGTCGAAGGGGATCGCCTCCGGCTCCGCGCCGGGGCCGGCCTGGCGGCTCAGCACCAGTTTCTCGTAGGCCAGGAAGGCCAGGGGCGTGAAGGCCATCGAGAGCGCCACCACCGCCGAAAGCAGCTTGGAAAGCTCCGGGGCGATGACGCCCGCCGCCACGGTGAAGCCCAGCAGCACAAAGGCGAACTCTCCGCCCTGGGCCAGGGACACCGCCGTGGCGCCCGCTTCACGGCGCGGCATGCGGAACACCGCGCCGACCCCGAACATGGTCGCGGCCTTCAGCGCCATCATGCCCACCACCAGACCGACCAGCAGCACCGGCTGGCGGGCGATCACCGAGAAGTCGAGCCCCGCCCCCACGGTGATGAAGAACAGGCCCAGCAGCAGGCCGCGGAACGGCTCGATGTCGGTCTCCAGCTCGCGCCGGAACTCGCTCTCGGCCAGCACCACCCCGGCCAGGAAGGCGCCCAGCGCCGGGGACAGGCCCACCGTCTGCATCAGGGCGGCCACCGCCACCACCAGCAGCAGGGCCGAGGCGGTGAAGATCTCCCGCAGCCGCGCCTGGGCGATGAAGCGGAACACCGGCCGCACCAGATAGCGCCCCCCGCCGATCACCGCGGCCACCGCGCCCAGGATCGCCAGGGCCCTGGCCCAGCCGGGCAGGCCCACCAGCAGGCTCGCGCCGTGCCCGGCCACGGCCGCCGCATCATGCGCCGGCGCCACCACCGCCAGCAGGGGCAGCAGGGCGAACAGCGGGATCACCGCCAGGTCCTGGAACAGCAGCACCCCGAACACCGCCTCGCCCACGGCGCCCTGGCGCATGCCCTTCTCCTCCAGGTTGGCCAGCACGATGGCGGTGGAGGACAGGGCCAGGACCGCCCCCGTCGCCAGGGCCGTGCGCCAGTCCAGGCCGAGCGCCAGGCCGGCGGCGGCCATCACCAGGGTGGTCCCCACCATCTGCGCGCCCCCCAGGCCGAAGATCGCCGTCCGCATCCGCCACAGCAGCGCCGGGCGCACCTCCAGCCCGATCAGGAACAGCAGGATCACCACCCCGAACTCGGCGAACTTCATGACGTCGGCGGGTTCCCCCACCAGGTTCAGCAGGAACGGCCCGACGATGACCCCGGCGATCAGGTAGCCCAGCACAGAGCCCAGACCGATCCGCTTGGCGATCGGCACCGAGACGACGCCTGCGGTCAGATAGACCAGCGCCTGGATCAGCAGGTCCTGTCCGTTCATCGGGCGGGGCTCGTTTCGAGGTGGAACATGATCTGACTATGAACCGGCGTTCCCGGTTTTGTGCACGCGAAAACCGAATGCGCGGTTCCCAAATGTTGCAGTGCGGCGTAATGGGCGTCCATGGCTGACAAGACACAGAAATCCGCCGTCGACGCCCTGGCTGGGCGCCTGTTCGATGGCATGACCATCATGGCCGGGGGCTTTGGCCTCTGCGGCATCCCCGAAAACCTGATCGCGGCGATCCGCGAGAGCGGGACAAAGGACCTCACCGTGATCTCCAACAACTGCGGGATCGACGGCTTTGGCCTCGGCGTCCTGCTGGAGAGCGGCCAGATCCGGAAGATGATCTCGTCCTATGTCGGCGAGAACAAACTCTTCGAGCAGCTCTACCTCTCGGGCGACCTGGAGCTGGAGTTCAACCCGCAGGGCACGCTGGCCGAACGCATCCGCGCCGGCGGCGCCGGCATCCCGGCCTTCTATACCAAGACCGGGGTCGGCACCCTGGTGGCGGAGGGCAAGGAGGTCCGCGACTTCGACGGCGAGATGTACGTCATGGAGCGCGGCCTCACCGCTGATCTGGCCATCGTCAAGGCCTGGAAGGGCGACGCCGAGGGCAACCTCGTCTACCGGAAGACCGCGCGGAACTTCAATCCGATGATGGCGACGGCCGGCAAGACCACCGTCGTCGAGGTCGAAAAGCTGGTCGCCGTGGGCAGCCTCGACAAGGACAACATCCACACGCCGGGCATCTATGTCGACGCCATCGTCGCCGGCGCCAAATACGAAAAGCGGATCGAGCGCGTCACCACGCGGCCCCGCGAAGAAAAGGCGAGCGTCTAAGATGGCCTGGACCCGCGAACAGATGGCCGCCCGCGCCGCCAACGAGCTGCGCGACGGCTTCTATGTGAACCTCGGCATCGGCATCCCGACCCTGGTGGCCAACTACATCCCGGCCGGTATGCACGTCACCCTGCAGAGCGAGAACGGCATGCTGGGCATGGGCCCCTTCCCCTATGAGGGGGAGGAGGACGCCGACCTGATCAACGCCGGCAAGCAGACCATCACCGAACTTGATAGCTCCTCCTACTTCTCCAGCGCCGACAGCTTCGCCATGATCCGCGGCGGCCATATCGCGCTCTCCATTCTGGGCGGCATGCAGGTCTCCGAACAGGGCGACCTGGCCAACTGGATGGTGCCGGGCAAGGTGGTGAAGGGCATGGGCGGGGCCATGGACCTGGTGGCCGGCGTCAAGCGCGTCGTCGTCGTCATGGACCACGTGGAAAAGTCCGGCGCCCCCAAGCTGCTGACCACCTGCACCCTGCCGCTCACCGGCGCGCGGGTGGTGGACCACCTGATCACCGACCTCGGCGTCTTCGACGTCAGCCGCGGCAAGGCTCCCCTGACCCTCACGGCCCTGGCCGACGGTGTCACCCTCGACGAGATCACCGCCAAGACCGAGGCGAAGTTCGTGGTGGCTCTGACCTGATCTGCTCACCCCGAGCGACCGCGAAACGGTCGCCGGGATGAGTAGGATGGTTCTGAAACTTCTCGTCCCTGCCTTGCGTATGTCTCTTCAGGACAACCAAGGTAGACCCATGAACAAGCCCCTCTTCGCCGCCACGGCCGCCGTGGCCCTGCTGCTGGCCAACGCCGCCCCCGCCGCCGGCGCGCTCAAGACCGCGGTGTTCGCGGGCGGCTGCTTCTGGTCGGCCGAGCACGACATCGAGCACGCCAAGGGGGTGAAGTCCGTCGTCGTGGGCTATGCCGGCGGCGCGTCGACCCGCCCGACCTACCAGAACCATGAGGGCCACCTGGAGGCGATCAAGGTCACCTACGACCCGGCCCAGACCAGCTACTCCCTGCTGGTGGCCAACTTCTTCCACAATATCGACCCCACGGACCCGAACGGTCAGATCTGCGACCAGGGCCCGTCCTATCGCACGGCGGTCTTCGTGGACGGCCCCACCGAGCGCGCGGCGGCCGAGGCCGTGAAGGTCCAGGTGGCCAAGGAACTGGGCAAGCCGGTGGCCACGAAGATCCTGCCGGCCGCCACCTTCCACATGGGCGAGGCCTACCACCAGGACTACGCCAAGAAGAACCCGGCGGCCTACAACGCCTACAAGGTCGGCTGCGGCCGCGCGGCGGCCCTGAAGGCGGTGTGGAAGCGCAGCTGAGATATGCGCGGTCCTTCTCCCGCAAGGGGAGAAGGAACCGCCACAGCTGACCTACTCCGCGCTCACCTTCGGCTTGGGCGGCTGACCCGTCACCGGGTCGCGCGGCAGGGGCGCGAAGCCTTCGCCGACGAACAGCTCCGTCCGCCGCTTGCGTTTCCGATCCAGCATCACGCTGTGGATCTCACGGCCGCCGACCCGCGTGAAGTCCTGGGCCAGCTCGTCGCGATAGATCAGGTCCAGGCTGGCGGCCAGCACCCGGGCGCCGGTGGCCGGGGTCAGGGGATCGGTGACCTCGGCCTGGTTCTGCGGGTGGCCCTCGCGCACCCACATCTTCAGCGGCGGCGAATTCACCGCGCCGAAGAACGCGCGGCCGTAATAGGCGCTGGCGTTGAACAGGAACCGGTCGTCCACCGCCACGGCGGTCAGGCCAGGCTCCCCCGCCGCCCGCTCGGTGATGGCGGCCACGGTCTGCTCCCAGCCCTTGGCGCGCTTGAAGGCGTTGGCCGCGCCGATCGTCTCCGACAGCGCCGGGCGGATCACACAGGCCAGGAACAGGGCCGCCAGCAGGGCCTGGCTGGCCACGGCGCCCACCAGCCACCACCGGGCCCGCCAGCGCATCAGCCAGGCGGCCACCAGGATGGAGCCGGCCACATAGCCCGCCCCGGACCAGTTGGCGTTGGCCCGGCTGATGAAGGCCTGGGTGGTGACGATCAGGAACGGGGGGACGCAGAAGCACAGCAGGGTGAGGTCGGCCGCGGTCAGACGCTTGCGCAAGGACAGCAGGACCAGCCCGCCCACCAGCACCGCGAAGGGGATCGGTCCGAACACCCCGAACTGCGAGACCAGGAATTCCCCGAGCTCAGGCAGGTTGAACAGCTTGCGTCCGCCCCAGGCCGCGTTGGCCGCCGTGTGCTGAACGGTGGAAAATCCGTGCGCGGCGTTCCAGGCCAGGTTCGGCGACAGGATCAGCAGGAAGGCGCCCAGCGCCGCCCCCGCCGTCCTCCAGTCCCAGACTTCGCGGGCCTGCCTGCTGATCGCCAGATGCAGGGCCAGCCCGATGATCGCGTAGACCGCAGCGTACTTGCTCAGGAAGGCCAGCCCCACCGCCGCCCCGAACGCCGCGGCGGTCAGCAGGCGGCGGCGGCCGTGGGCCAAGGGCAGCTCAACATAGGCTAAGAGCGACAGCGACAGGTAGAACAGCAGGATGGCGTCGGTGGCGATCACCAGGGCCGAGATCTGCACCCCGGGCATCAGGGCGTAGAGGGCGCAGGCGGCGAAGCCCACCGCCGGGCCGTACAGCCGCCGCCCGATCCCGAACACCGCCAGCGTCACCCCCAGGTGATAGAGCGGCGCGGCCAGCCGCACCCAGGCCTCGCTGTTTCCGCCGATCGCCGTGGTGGTCCAGATGGTCCAGGCGATCATCGGCGGCTTGGAGAAATAGCCCCAGTCCAGGGTCCGTGACCAAAGCCAGTATTGGGCTTCATCGGGGTAGAGCTCGAGGGGTGTGACGAAAAGCGCCACCAGCCGCGCCGCGGTCAGACCCATGGCCAGCAACAGGGCGCCTCTCCAGTGAGCATCGGCTCCGGGGGCGGACAAAGCGTTACCTGCCAAGCGATTTATCCCTGTTTTGGCGGCGGACGGTGGCGCGGACGCGGCGCCCTGTAAAGGACGATGCGTGTCTTTAAAGCAGCAGTCCGGCGGGGACACGATCTCGTAACAAATCCGTCACCCACGAACACATTTTTAACGCTATAGGGACTCGCAACGCCGGGGGCCCTGGGCTGGTCCCCGCTGCACGATGGATAGGGGACTCCAAATGACTTCGATGAAACGCCTCGCCGGTGGCGCGGCCCTGAGCGCACTCGTGTGCGCAATGTCCAGCGCCGTCTATGCGCAGGACACCACCAGCGCCGTGCGCGGCCAGCTGACCGGCAATGACGGCGTCACCGTCCGCAACGCCTCGGTCACCCTGGTTCACACGCCGTCCGGCACCCGTTCGGTCACCGCGCCGAACACCGACGGCATCTTCGACGCCCGCGGCCTGCGGGTCGGCGGCCCCTACACCATCACCGTCACCGCGCCGGGCTATGAGACCAGGACGCTGACGGGCATCAACCTGGCCCAGGGCGACAGCGTCCGCCTGAACTTCGACCTGATCGCCCAGAACACGGTGGACGAGTTCGTCGTCACCGCCGCCCGCGACGTCACCTCGGAAAACTCCGGCGCCAACACCACCCTGGACCGCGGCGGCATCGAGTCGGTGGTCTCCATCACCCGCGACATCCGCGACCTGGCCCGCCGCAACCTGCTGGCCTCCGCCAACACCGCCACCGACGGCGGCATCTCCATCGCCGGCTCTAACCCCAAGTCCAACCGTATCACCATCGATGGTTCGCCGGTGCAGGACGACTTCGGCCTGAACTCGGGCGGCGTGCCCACCCGCCGCGGTCCGATCTCGCTGGACGCCATCGAGCAGTTCACGATCCAGGCCGTGCCCTACGATGTGCAGAACGGCGACTTCCAGGGCGGCGCGATCGACATCGTGCTGCGCTCGGGCACCAACGACTTCCACGGCAGCGTCTTCACCAACTATCTGAACGACGGCATGGTCGGCGACGCCCTGCGCGACAAGCCGGTGAAGACGACGCAGACCCAAACCAACTACGGCGCGTTCCTGGCCGGCCCGATCCTGCAGGACAAGCTGTTCTTCGCCATCTCCTACGAGCTGTATGAGACCTCTGATCAGGTCAACGTCGGCCCCGCCGGTCAGGGCTTCCCCAACTCGTTCACCAACATCACCCAGTCGCAGATCGATCAGGTCACCAACATCCTGAACAACGTCTACACGACGGACTTCGACCCGGGCACGATCCCGCGCACCGGCGCGATCGTCGACGAAAAGTACTCGGCCAAGCTCGACTGGAACATCAACGACAACCACCGGGCCTCGTTCACCTACCGCTACGCCCTGTCGGAATCGGTGGCGCGATCGAACCTGAACAACAACACCGCCAGCCTCTCGTCGAACTTCTACCTTGGAGGCGACGAGGACTATTCCTATGTCGGCGAGCTGAACTCCAAGTGGACCGACCAGCTTTCCACCCAGGTTCGGGTCTCCTATCGCGACTATGAGCGCCGCCAGAACCCGCCGGCCGGCCAGGAATTCGCCGAACTGCAAATCTGCTCCATGGCGGTCAGCAACACCACCACCACCACCTGCGACAGCGGCTCGGGCCTGATCCGCATCGGGCCGGACTCGTTCCGCCAGGCCAACGAGCTTGAGACCCACAACCTGCAATTCCAGGCCAAGGCCGAGTATTCCCTGGGCGACCATCTGCTGAAGGTCGGCTTCGAGAGCCAGAACCTGGAGATCGTCAACCTGTTCGTGCCGGAAAGCGACGGGGTCTACTACTTCGACTCCATCGCCGACTTCCAGGCCGGCCGCGCCAATCGCCTGCAGTACTCCAACGCCCCGTCCGGCGATCCGCGCGACGCCGCGGCTCTCTTCGAGTACTCGCAGAACAGCCTCTACTTCCAGGACGTGCTGGACGTCACCGACGACCTGCAGGTCACCGCCGGCTTCCGCTACGACTGGTTCAAGAGCGACGACAAGCCGATCCTCAACCCGAACTTCACGGCGCGGAACGGCTTCAACAACCAACAGACCTATGACGGCCTCTCGATCATGATGCCGCGCGTGGCCTTCAACTGGAAGCCGGAGGGCAAGCCCTACCGGGTCAACGGCGGCTTTGGCCTGTTCTCCGGCGGCGTGCCGGACGTGCTGATCTCCACGGCCTTCTCCACCACCGGCTACGCGGCGGCCGGCGTCAACATCGTCCGCAACGCCAACGGCACCTTCAGCGAGGTGAATAACTCCGCCGGCTTCACCCAGGCCAACGGCGCCTCGGGCCTCAACATCAACGTCGCCGATCCGCGCTTCGGCTACGACCTGCCCACCGGCGTCACCGGCCTGGTGACCCCGGCCGGCATCCCGGCGGGCGGCGAAACCATCGCCTTCGTGCCTGGGTTCCAGATGCCGTCGTCCTGGAAGTTCTTCCTCTCGGCGCAGTACGACCTGCCCTGGGACATGAAGCTCTCCGCCGACTTCGTGCAGACCACCGTGCGGGACGCGATCGCCTTCAAGGACCTCCGCGCCCAGCCGCTGATCGTCAATGGCGTCATCCAGAAGACCCCGGATGGCCGCATCCGCTATGACGGCCTGCAGGCCAGCGACGCGGCCCGCGCCGCGGCCGGGATTTCCGGAACCAACGCCCCGGCCACCCGCGACCTGCTGGTCTACAACACCGGCCAGGGCAAGGGTTACGTCTTGGGTCTGGGACTTTCCAAGGACTTCGACTTCGGCCTCGGCGCCTCCATCGGCTACGCCCGCCAGCGCCTGGACGAGGAAACCTCCGGTGGCCGCTTCGGCACCACGGCCGGCTCGCTCTACGCCAGCCAGTCCACCGGCTCGGACTTCAACCGCGACGCCTACGGCAAGGGCTACGAAGAGGTCAGCGACCGCGCGAAGTTCGAACTCAACTACAAGCATGAGTTCATCGCCAACCACCCGACCCGGTTCTCGCTGTTCGGCGAAACCCGTACCGGCCGTCCGGTCAACGCCACCATGGGCTCGGCCTCCCGCGACCGCAGCACGACCTTCGGCGTCAACCGCTCGGCCTATCTGCTCTATGTCCCCGACATCGCCGGCGACGTGAACAAGACCGACCTGCAGATCGGCAAGGTGTTCTTCGACACCGCCACCACCCGCGACAACTTCATCAACGCGGTGAACAAGTTCGACCTGGGCAACGACACCATCGTCGGCAAGGGTTCGATCAAGAACCCCGACGTGAACCAGCTCGACCTGCAGATCAGCCAGGAGTTCCCCGGCCTGACCGAGGGTCACAAGTTCCGTGTCGTCCTCGACGTCCAGAACGTGCTGAACCTGGTCAACAACAAGTGGGGCATCGTCGAGGAATACGGCTCGACCGGTTCCGGCCAGGGCAACAACCGCATCATCGACGCGGCCTGCGCCAACGCCGCCGGGGTGGCCTCGGCCGCCAGCAGCGCCGTCTGCGACACCTACCGCTACTCGAACTACAGCACGACCGCGACCAGCCGCACGATAAACAACGAACGCTCGCTCTGGTACGCCCAGGTCTCGCTGCGCTACGAGTTCTAGTCCTCGCGGCGACATCGCTTTCGCGGAAAGGGCGGCCCTCCCGGGCCGCCCTTTTTCGTGTTTCAAAGTCCTTCTCCCCTTGCGGGAGAAGGTGGCCCTGCGGAGCAGGGTCGGATGAGGGGTCGATAGGCCTCTCGGGTTAGGGCGGTGGATGTCACGCGGAGAGGGGAGCGTGACCCCTCATCCGACCGGTCTCCGACCGGCCACCGTCGAGAGCGAGCCGGGCTACTCAAGCCCGGCTATGCGTTTCGCCAACGATTTGGCGAAACGCGGCTCTCGACCCCGCAAGGGGAGAAGGATCGTAATGTCCTTCCAAGGCCACGCTTGACGCCGTGCGCTGCACCGCCCATTTCGCGCAGCCAACACAAGGGCTTGAGATGACTGTGATCGTTCCCGCCGAATGGGCGCCGCACAAGGCCATGTGGCTGGGCTTCCCCAGCCATGCGGAGGTGTGGGCCGATGACCTCGACCAGGCCCAGGCCCAGGTCGCGGCCCTGGCCCGCGCCCTGGCCGGTCCCGGCAAGGAACGCGTGCGTCTGATGACCGGCTCGCCCGAGGGCGAGGCCGCCGCGCGGCGCCTGCTGGCGGATGTCGCCGGGATCGAGATCTTCCCCGGCGTCTTCGGCGACATCTGGCTGCGCGACACCGGCCCGATCTTCGCCAAGGGGCCGAACGGCGACGAGGCGCGCGGCTTCCGCTTCAACGGCTGGGGCGGCAAGTACGAGATGGAGGGGGACGACACCGTCGCCGCCCAGATCGCCACGGCCTCGGGCGCGCCCCTGGTCCAGCAGGAGATCATCATGGAGGGCGGCTCGCTCGACCATGACGGCGAGGGCACGATCCTCACCACCGGCCAGTGCCTGCTCAATCCCAACCGCAATCCCGGCTGGACGCGGGACGCCGCGGAGGCCGAACTCGCCGCCTCCCTGGGGGCGCGCAAGATCCTCTGGCTGGGGGACGGGCTGGCCAACGACCACACCGACGGCCATGTCGACAACCTCGCCCGCTTCGTGGCGCCCGGCGTCGTGGTCTGCCCGGTCGCCTGGGGCCGGGGCGACCTCAATGTCTACGCCTATGACGCCTGCGCCCGCGATCTCGCGGCCATGACCGACGCGCAAGGCCGGCCGCTGAAGGTGGTGCGCATCCCCTCGCCGGGCTGGATCGAGAGCCACGAGGGCGGCGCCGCCCCGGCCAGCCACATGAACTTCATCATCGCCAACGGCGCGGTGATCATGCCCACCTATGACGGCGACCCGCGCGCCGCCGAACTGGCCATGGAGGCCCTGGCCAGCCTCTTCCCCGGCCGCGAGGTCGTCGCCCTGCCGTCCGACGCCATCCTCACCGGCGGCGGATCCTTCCACTGCATCACCCAGCAGGAGCCCGCCTGATGGCCCGCACGATGAACGTCGCCGCCCTGCAGACCTCCTACGGGATGGACCTGGCGGCCAACATCAAGAAGACCGAGGGCCTGATCCGCCTGGCCGCCGTCGGCGGCGCCCAGGTGATCCTGCCGTCGGAGCTGTTCCAGGGTCCCTATTTCTGCGTCACCCAGGAGGAGCGCTGGTTCGCCCACGCCCATCCATGGCGCGAGCACCCTTGCGTCACCGCGCTCGCGCCGCTGGCCGCCGAGCTGGGCGTCGTCCTGCCGATCTCGATCTTCGAGCGCGAGGGACCGCACTATTTCAACTCCCTGGTGATGGTGGACGCCGATGGCTCGCTGATGGGGGTCTATCGCAAGAGCCACATCCCCGACGGCCCCGGCTATCAGGAGAAGTACTACTTCCGCCCCGGTGACACCGGTTTCCGGGTCTGGGACACCAAGTTCGGCCGGGTCGGCGTCGGCATCTGCTGGGACCAGTGGTATCCGGAGGCGGCCCGCGCCATGGCCCTGATGGGCGCCGAGGTGTTGCTCTATCCCACCGCCATCGGGTCGGAGCCCCACGATGCGACCCTGGACACCGCCGCCCCCTGGCGCCGGGCCATGCAGGGCCATGCGGTCTCCAACGTCATCCCGGTGGTGGGCGCCAACCGTATCGGCTTCGAGCCCTGGGAGAACTATCCGGGTGGCGGCCAGGCCTTCTACGGGTCGTCCTTCATCGCCGACCATCGCGGCGATCTGATCTCGGCCCTGGGCGATCAGGAGGGGATCGTGGCGGCCAGCTTCGACCTGGACTTCCTGGCCACGCACCGCGCCGCCTGGGGCTTCTTCCGCGACCGCCGCACCGATCTCTACGGCGGGCTGGTCAACCCGCGGCCTGTCTGACGACACCTCGACGGTCACATGTCGGCACATGTTGGTGGGCCTGTCGGCCCGCAAACCCATGGGCTGTAAGGACCTCGCGGCCATTCCTCCGCCTGAGGCGGGGTTTGGTCCCTCCGCGGCGGCCAACATGTTGTCAGACAGGGCAGCTCAGCGCCGGCGACCTGGCCAGTTCCCGGCGCGCCGTGGCCAGGTCCCGCTGGAACGCCGGGTCCCCATGCAGCCGCGCCACCATGGCCGAGGCCAGCATCCGCCCGGCCTCGATGTCGCTCTGGTAGTGGACCCCGCACACCGCCCGGCTCTCGCCCACCTCCTTGGCCGTGGCCATCAGCCCATCGGCCTTGCCCGGCGCCAGCTCGGTGAGGATCAGCCCCCAGGCCCAGCCCACCATGGTGTGGCCCGACGGGTAGGAGGCGTTGGTCTTCATCCAGTCCTCCCGGGGCACGCAGACCGCCTGGGTGTCGCCGATCAGCGGGCGGGGCCGGTTGTAGTGGTCCTTGGCGGGCTTCCCCACCGTGCGCACGTCGAGCTCGATGCGGTGCAGCAGGCGGTACAGGACCGGCGTGGCCTTGGGTCCGATCTCCTTGCCCGCCGCGCAGGCATAGCCCTTCAAGGCCCCGCCGCCCCAGATGTCATTGTCGCGGATGGCGGCGTTCCAGCGGGGGGTGCCGGCCAGCGCGCGGGTCTCGTTGTAATAGGCCCGGTCGGCCTGGCCGCGCAGGCTGTCGGGGCTGGGCGGCGGTCCCAGCAGGGCCGCGCCGTCGATGTCGGCGGTCGGCAGATAGCCGGTGAGCGTGGTGGGAATGGGGTTCAGCGGCGCGGCCAGCGAGGCGTCGCTCGGGGCGGCCTCGTGGCGCATCTGCGGGAGCATGGCGCAGGCGGCCAGCGAGAGGGCGACGGTGGCGCCCAGGAGAGGTCTGAGGGTCATGCAACCCTCTTTAGAGCGGTTCCCGGACTTCGGGAACCGCTCCGCAGAAGGGCCTTAGGCGCGCAGGACGGTCAGGCCGTTCTTGATCACCGTGGCGCCGCGTTCCTTGACGCGGGCTTCGAAGGCGATGTTCCGGCCGTCCTTCCAGAGGTCCACCGTGATGGTGTCGCCCGGGATGACCGGCGCCGAGAAGCGGGCCTGGTGGCTGAGGATCTGGTCGGGATCAAAGCCGGTGATGGCCTGCAGCACAGCGCGGCAGGTGATGCCGTAGGTGCACAGCCCGTGCAGGATCGGCCGCGGGAAGCCCGAACGGCGGGCCGACTCGGGATCGGAGTGCAGCGGGTTGCGGTCGCCGTTCAGGCGATAGAGCAGGGCCTGGTCCTCCCGGGTGGTGAAGTCCACCGACAGGTCGGCCTTGCGGGTCGGGACCACGTGGGGCTCCGGGGCGCCTTCCGACGGGCCGCCAAAGCCGCCGTCGCCGCGGGCGAAGGTGGAGCCGGTCAGGGTGGCGACCTTTTCGCCCTTGTCGTCGCGCCAGATGGTCTCGTTGATGATGACGGCGCCCTTGCCTTCACCCTTGTCGTAGGCGCCGACGGTGCGGCCCTCGGCGGTGAAGGCGCCGGTGGTGGGCAGGGGCTTGTGGAGTTCGACCTTCTGCTCGCCGTGGACGACCATCAGGAAGTTGATCTGGCTCTGGCGGTGGCCCTCTGGCATCACCGGCGCGGGGCCGCCGGCCGAGCGCATGTTCGAGGCCAGCACGGTGGCGGCGGTCGGGATGACCTTCAGGTTGCGCTCATAGACGTAGGCCAGCTCGTCCTCGTTCATGGGGTCCTGCCCCATGCCGACGCCGAGCGCGTAGAGCATCACGTCTTTGTCGCGATAGGTGAATTCGCGCGCAGCCGTCTTCTGTTCAAGAATGTCGGGATAAAAGATCGCCATTGAAAATATTTCCTCCGCTATGCGGTCCGTTTGGTATCCGCAGATTGAAGCGGTTCGGGTCCGGCGAAGCAAGCGATGAGCGAGCGCATTTGCCGCCCCCCGTCTGATCGGGTAGAAGCGCGGACCCTGCGAAGACGGGTTCTTGAAAAGCTCGCTCGCACCTTTCTTTCGCGCCCAGGATCATCGAAGGCATTTCATGGCGACCGACACTCAGCCCGGCACGGGCGGCCAGATCACCGGCAACGTTCTGTTCTATTCCAAGCCGGAACCCCTGACTTCCGACCATCACAAGGGCCTCGGGGTCAAGCGCATGGACGGGCCGTTCGGCTTCGCCAAGCCTGGCCAGGCGGTCCCACTCACCGTCACCGAATTCCCCCTGGCCGCAGTCTCGGGTCCGATCATCTTCGTCGGCGACGACAAGATGCCGCTCGCCGTCATGGGTCTCAACGCCGGCGAGAACATGTTCATCCAGGACAACGGGATTTTTGAATCCGGCGTCTACATCCCGGCCTATATCCGTCGCTATCCCTTCGTCTTCGCCAATGACGACAAGGCCCAGCAGATGGTGCTCTGCATCGACCGCGCCGCCGAGTTCATCGTCGAGGGCGGCGAGATGGCCTTCTTTGACGAGAAGGGCGAGCCCACCGAGTACACCCAGAACTGCATCACCTTCTGCAACGACTACGAGGTCGAGCGGCAGCGGACGCAGAGCTTCATTCAGATCCTGAAGGACAACGACCTCTTCGAACTGAAGAGCGCGTTCCATACGCCGGCCAATCCCGACGGTACGCCGGGCGAGCCGCAGAAGATCGCGGAGTACTTCGGTATTTCGGAGGAAAAGCTGGGCAAGCTGCCGCCGGAAAAGCTGGCGGAACTGCGCGACAATGGCGCGCTTAGCCAGATCTATTCCCACCTCGTTTCCCTGGTGGGCTGGGATCGGCTGATCGCGCTGGAGATGTTCCGGGCCTCGCAGCGGCCGCAGGCGGCCAACGCCTGATCTGTCCGATCAGTCTGGAGTGAGGAAGCGGCGGGTCGGAAGACCCGCCGTTTTCAGGTCGGGGCTAGCGCGCGAAGACGCTGCGGGTCAGGCAGGAGAAGACCAGCCGACCGGCCTCGTCCAGCAGATCGTGCTGGGCGATGACAATGCCCTTGCCCTCGCCCACCGGGTCCTTGCCCATCACCGTCATGCGGCCGCGCAGGGTCTCGCCGGCGGGGGGATTGCGGGCCCAGCGCAGGGCGTCGACGCCGAGCCGCTTGGTCTGGGGCCAGTTCACCACCGAGGCTGAATCCAGCCGCGACCAGATGGCGAAGACCATGGCGTCGGGCGCGCCGCGCTCTGCCGGCCAGCCGGGGGCGAAGGCGGCGATGAAGGCCTCCAGGGCGCGGGCGTCGACCCGCACCTCGCCGAGATAGACCACCTGTCCGATCTCGATCTCGTCGAAGGGGGCGGGCACGTAACTCTCCTGGGGTTTGAACCGAACTGATTCGTCGATGATGGGCCGCGCCCGTGACAAGTCGAGCGCTTTGCGGATCGGCGTCGGCGGCCCATATAGCGGCCAGAGTGTGGGGATTGGGATAACGGCATGACGCGTTTCGCTGCGAGAGCTCTGGCCGCTCTGGCGATGGCCGCCGCCTTCGCCTTCCCGGCCGCCGCCGCGCCGGTGCAGACCGGACACATCGAGGCCGAGCTGGTCGCCCGCGATTCTGGCGTGACCCCTGGCGGAACCGTCTATGTCGCCCTGCGCCAGAAGATCGCGAAGGGCTGGCACACCTATTGGCGCAATTCCGGCGATTCCGGCGAGGCGACCCAGATCAGCTGGACCCTGCCGGCCGGTTGGACCGCGGGGGACATCGTCTGGGCGCCGCCCTCGCGCCAGCCGACCGGCCCGCTGATGAACTACGGCTACCAGGGCGAGGTGCTGCTGCCGGTCGCCATCTCCGCCCCGAAGTCGGCCAAGGCCGGCGAGACCATCACCTTGAAGGCCGCCGCGGCCTTCCTGGTCTGTGAGGACATCTGCGTACCTGAGGACGCGGTCCTGACCCTGGATCTGCCGGTCGTCGCGGCCGCTCCGCAGCCGGACCCCAAATGGGGCGGGGCGGTCACCAGGGCCCTGGACGCGGCGCCCAAGCCTGCGGGCCTCACCGCCGCCTTCAGCAGAAACGAGGCCAGTCTCAAGCTGGCGCTCGCCGGGATCGCCCTCAAGGGCGCTGACCAGAGCGAAGCCTATTTCTACCCGTTCAAGTCCACGGTCATCGACCACGCTGGGGCCCAGGTGATCGAGCGCGGACCCGAGGGCCTGACCCTCACAATGATCCCAGGCTACGACTTCACCAAGGGCACGCCGCCCGCCACCCTGGACGGCGTACTGAGCGTCGGCGGCAAGGCCTATGAGTTCACCGCCGTCGAGGGCCCGCCGCCCGCTGGAACCTCGGGTCTGGGCGCGCCGCCGGCCAAGGTCGCAGCGCCGGCCGCAGGGGCCGGCCTCGGCCTGGCGCTGGCCTTCGTCTACGCCCTGCTCGGCGGCCTGGTTCTGAACCTGATGCCCTGCGTGTTCCCGATCCTGGCCATGAAGGCGACCTCGCTCGCCGGGCACGCCCATGAGCAGTCGGCGGCTCGCGCCCAGGGGTTGGCTTTCCTGGTCGGTGTGCTGGCCACCTTCCTGGCCCTGGCCGGAGCTCTGATCGCCATCCGCGCGGGCGGATCGGCCGTGGGCTGGGGTTTCCAGCTGCAGTCCCCCGTCGTCGTCGCGGGCCTGGCCCTGCTGATGCTGGCGGTGGCGCTCAACCTCTCGGGCCTGTTCGAGGTCGGGACCTCGCTGCAGGGCGTGGGCACGGGCCTGGCCTCCAGGCAGGGTTTGGCCGGCGCCTTCTTCACCGGGGCGCTGGCCGTCGTGGTGGCCGCCCCCTGCACCGCGCCCTTCATGGGGCCGGCCCTGGGCTGGGCGCTGACCCAGAGCGCGCCGGTGGCGCTGGCCGTGTTCCTGGGTCTTGGCCTCGGTTTCGCCGCCCCCTTCACCCTGGCGGCTTTCGCGCCGGGCCTACTGGCGCGTCTGCCCAGGCCTGGGCCCTGGATGGAGACCTTCAAGAAATTGATGGCCTTCCCGATGTACGGGGCCGCCGCCTGGCTGGTTTGGGTCCTGACCCTGCAGTCGGGCCATTCGGCCCTGGCCCGGATCCTGGCCGCGGCCATTGTCCTGGCGCTGGCCGCCTGGATTCTCGGCCTGGCCCAGAAGCGCCAGGCGGCTGGTGGTAAACCCCTGGTGCTTGGCGCGACCGGCATGGTGTTGGCCATCGCCGCCTTCGTCCTGGTGCTGGTCCCGGCCTATGGCGCGCCCGCGACGGTGTCAGCCGCGCCCGCGGCCGGGTCGATCCCCGAAGCGGTCTACAGCCCGGAGGCCGTCGCCGAGGCCCGGGCTGCGGGAAAGCCGGTGTTCGTCAACTTCACTGCGGCCTGGTGCGTCACCTGTCAGGTCAATGAGAAGGTCGCCTTCGCGACGGCGGAGGCCGCCGAGGCCTTCAGCCGAACGGGCGCGGTCTATCTGAAGGCCGACTGGACGCGGAAGGACGCGGTGATCGCCGCCGAGCTGGCCCGCCACGGCCGGGCCGGCGTGCCGCTCTATCTGGTCTATGGGGTGAAGAGTCCTGATCCGGTGATCCTGCCGCAGTTCCTGACCCCGGCGATGGTGTCGAAGGCTCTGGACAAGGCCAAGTCCAGCTAGGAGGTGACGGTGGCCGGGGTGCTGATCACCTCGACATTGTCGTTCAGCAGATAGGCCATGTCGCGCAGGGCCATGTCGCGGTCCTTGGGGGTCGCGGCCGATGTCACCGCGTCCAGCTTCAGCGGCAGGTCCTGGGCGATGCCACGCAGGATGCACTTCAGATCGCCATCGGTGCCGCGCTGAGCCAGCAACAGGTGACCCTGCATATCCAGGGCGGCCAATTCGCCGATCCGGGTCTCGAAGTCCGACGGCAGCGCCTTGCCGGCGCGCACGCCGTCGACGGCCGCCTTCAAGGCGCCGGCCCGCTTCACGATGTCGGCGAACAGCGGCTCCTGGGCCACCGAGGCCGGGGGCATGCTGAGACCTGGGCCAGGTGTCATTGGGCCAGTGGCGGTGAGCCAGAGGAAGGCGAGGGAAGCGGCGGCGTCGCAGGACATGACGATCCTCGTTGCGCGAACTAAGACAGATGCGAAGGGGCTTCAGATAGCCCGAACATGGTAAACGCGATCCTACCGCGCGCCTGAAGGTAAGCCTTGATGACCACGCCAGAGTCCGCCTGGAAGAGCCTGAAGAACGCCGCCGTCGCCGCGCGCGATCCCATCGCCGGCCTGTTCGCCATCGAGCCGGATCGACTGGATAGGCTGGTGGTGGAGGCCGCGGGCCTGCGGATCGACCTTTCCAAGCAGCCCTGGTCACTGGGCGACTTCGACACAGCCCTAACGCTCGCCAAGGCCTGCGACGTGGAGGCCGCCCGCAACCGCCTGTGGGCCGGGGAGCCGGTCAATCGCTCAGAGAACCGTGCGGCCCTGCACATGGCCCTGCGCGCGCCCGACGGGGCGGACTTCAAGGCCGACGGTGTCCCGGTCTCCCGCGAGGTGGAGGCGACCCGCGACGCTATGCGCGCGTTCGCGCAGGCCGTGCGCTCGGGCGCCAAGACGGGCGTGGGCGGCAGGCCCTTCAAATCCATCGTCCACATCGGCATCGGCGGCTCGGACCTGGGTCCGCGGCTGGTCTGGGAGGCGCTTCGGCCCCTCAATCCCGATATCGAGCTACGCTTCGCCGCCAATGTGGATCCCTCGGAGACGGCCCTGGCCCTGGCCGGTCTCGATCCGACCGAGACGCTTGTCGTGGTGGTCTCCAAGACCTTCACCACCCAGGAGACGCTGGCCAATGCGCAGGTGGTCCGCGCCTGGTTGCGGGCGGCGCTCGGTCCGGCGTCTGACTCTCACCTGGTGGCGGTGTCCGCCGCACCCGAGGTGGCCCAGGCGTTCGGCGTGCCGGCCGACCAGGTGTTCGGCTTCTGGGATTGGGTGGGCGGTCGCTATTCCATCTGGTCGGCGGTCGGCCTCTCCTGCGCCATCGCCCTGGGCTATGATGTCTTCCGGCGCCTGCTGGAGGGCGGGGCGGCCATGGACGAGCACTTCCGGCGCACACCCCTCCTGCGGAACGCGCCGGTCCTGCTGGCGCTGGCTCACATCTTCAACCGCGACGGGCTGGACCGGCCGATGCGGGCGGTGATCCCCTATGCGGCGCGGCTGCGCCTGTTCCCCAGCTTCCTGCAGCAGCTGGAAATGGAGTCCAACGGCAAGCGGGTGGACCAGCAGGGCCGGCCCGTGGCCCACGCCACGGCGGCCTCGGTGTTCGGCGACGCCGGCACCAATGGCCAGCACGCCTTCTTCCAGATGCTGCACCAGGGGACCGACGTCATCCCTGTCGACTTCGTGGCCGTCGCCAAGGCGGGTGAAGGCGAGCCGATGAACCACACCATCCTGCTGGCCAACGTCATCGCCCAGGCTCAGGCCCTGATGACCGGCCGCAGCGAGGCGCAGGTGCGCGAGGAACTCGTCTCCAAGGAGCTGAGCGCCGCCGATATCGCCGTTCTCGCGCCACAACGGACCTTCCCCGGAGATCGGCCCTCCAGTTTCATCCTGATGGAGGCGCTGACGCCCGAGACCCTCGGCGCCCTGATCGCTCTGCATGAGCACAAGGTCTTCGTCGAGGGCGTGCTCTGGGGGGTCAACAGCTTCGACCAATGGGGGGTGGAGCTGGGCAAGAGCTTGGCCACCCGCATTCTGGCCGAACTGCAGGGTGGCGCCCCTGGCGTCCACGATCCGTCCACCGCCGCCCTCGTGGCGCGGCTGAAATAGCTTTGAAGGGAACTCCCATGCGCGACCTGAACGGCAAGACCGCCTTCATCACCGGCGGCGCCAGCGGCCTGGGCCTGGCCATGGCCCAGGCCTTTGGTGAGGCGGGCATGAACGTCATGCTGGCCGACATCGAGGAGGCGCCGCTCCTTGCCGCCGTGAAGGAACTGGAGGAGCGTCAGATCCGGGCCAGCGGCGTGATCTGCGACGTGGCGGTCCGCAACGCGGTGGAGGCCGCCGCGGCCAAGACCATCGAGACCTTCGGCAAGGTCCACGTGGTCTGCAACAACGCCGGCGTCGGCGCGGGCGGCCTGATCGACCAGGTGCGTCACGCCGACTGGGACTGGATCCTGGCGGTGAACCTGATGGGGGTGGTCTATGGCATGGAGACCTTCCTGCCCCTGATCCGCTCGCACGGTGAGGGCGGGACCTTCGTCAACACCGCCTCCATGGCCGGCATGATCTCGCCGCCTGGCATGGAACCCTATAGCGCCACCAAGTTCGCGGTGGTGGCCATGTCGGAGGGCTGGGCGGGTCAACTGGCGCCGGAGGGCATCAATGTCTCGGTGCTGTGTCCCGGCTTTGTGAAGACCAAGATCAACCAGTCGGGCCGCACCCGCCAGGCGCAGTTCGGCGGTCCGGTGGAGAGCCCCGTGGTCGCCGACTCGATGGTGGAGAACGGCATCGATCCGCAGCGGGTCGGCCGCCGGGTGCTGGAGGCGATCCAGGCGGGCGAGCGCTATATCTTCACCCACCCCGACATGCGGCCCTTCGTCGAGGCGCGGTTCGCAGGGCTCATGAGCGCCTTTGACGCGGCCGCCGCGAGCGCCGCCCTGGCCGGGATGGATTACAAGACCCCCGACCTCAGCGGCATGGCGACGCCCTCGTGACCGTCCTCATCACCGGCGGGACCAAAGGCATCGGCCTGGCGATCGCGCGGCGGCTGGCCCCGGTCCATGGCCGGGTGGTGCTGGCCTATCACAGCGACGAGGCGGCGGCGCAGGCGGCCCGGGCTGAGATCGCGGCCCTTGGCGCGGCGGTGGAGACCGTGCGTTGTGAGGTCGGCAGTCCGGAGGGGGCGGCGGCCCTGATGGCGCAGATCGAAGGCCTCGGGCACGGCCTGACCCACATCGTCCATTCGGCGGCGATGATCTATCCGACCACCCTGCTGGGCGCCGACCTGGCGAAGTTCCGCCAGGCGGTGGAGACCAACGGCCTGTCCCTGCTCTATCTGGTCCACGCCGCCCAGGCTCTGCTCGGCCGGGGCTCCAGCGTGGTGTTCATCACCAGTATGGGATCGCGTATCCCCAGTCCCAACTACGGGGCGCTGGGGGTCGGCAAGGCGCTGGCCGAGGCCATTGTCCGCTATCTGGTAGCCGAACTCGCGCCGCGCGGCGTGCGGATCAACGGCGTGGCGCCGGGCCTGGTGCACACCACCTCGGTGGCCGCCATGCTGGGCAGCGAAGGCGCCGCGCAGGCCGCCGTGGACCGGGCCGCGCGAACCAACCCCTCCGGCCGCGAGAGCCGGGACTCCGACTACGCCGCCCTGGTGGAGTTCCTGCTGGGCCCGGAGGCCGAATTCATCCAGGGCCAGGTGATCGCCGCCACCGGCGGGACGGGCGTGATCGGCTAGAGCGTGACAGCTTCAAGTGGACACCGGTTGAAGCGCCCGTCACGCTCTACTCATAAGAAAGTAGACCCTTTTTATCCGGTTCAGGTGAGTCCACCTGAACCGGAAAGGGTCTAGCCGCGCATCCGCGCCGCCATCTCGGCCTCGTCGACGATATGGTCGTGGCCGCCCTGGCGGCCGGGACGCCAGTAGCCCTCGGCGCTGATCTCGCTCTTGTCGAACCCCCGGGCGATCAGGCCCTGGCGCTGGGCGCGCACGGTGCTGGTCTCGCCGATGACATAGGCGTGGCCACGGCCGGGGCGCGGGGCGAAGAGGGCCAGGCGGTCAATCAGGCGCGGGCTGCCGGGTTCGGCGGGGCCGCCGCGCACCAGCCATTCCAGCTCGACGTCGCAGACCGCGTCCAGCGGCTGCTGGTCGGCCTTCTCGGCGACCTCAAGGAAGGCGAAGGCCTTGGCGTTCTTGGGCAGGCTCTCGATCATCGCGAAGATGCCGGGCAAGCAGGTCTCGTCGCCCACGAACAGATGCCAGTCGGCGGCGGGGTTGATCATGGTGCGGCCGCGCGGGCCGCGCGCCTCAAGGACGTCGCCCGGCTTGGCGGAGAGCGCCCAGCGTTCGGCGGGGCCGCCGTGACCGTGCAGCACGAAGTCGATGTCGAGCCGACTCGCGGCCTTGTCCACCGCGCGAACAGTGTAGTGACGCCGGCCCGGCTGGCCGTCGTCGCCGGTCATCATCAGCACCAGGTCCTGCCCCGGTTTGTGGTCGAAGCCCCCTGCGTTCTCCAGGGCGAAGCTGACCCGGCGCATGTTCGGGGTGACGTCGTGAGACTCCACGACGGTCAGGGACCAAAGCGGCATAGGCGGCTTCATCGGGCGGGCGGCGGGGAAGGCGTCGGACATCGGAAAGACCTATCGTTGCTATCGAGATATATCGAAACACAGACAGATATATCTTGCAAGTCGTTCTCATCTAATGACGGGACTCGCCATCGCAAGAGGCCCGCGCTAGAACCCCGCCCGCATGACGACGACCGCGCATCATCACGGCCACCACCACTCGACCCGCCACGGCGGGCTCGGCCGGGGGCGTTTGGCCTAAATCCCCGGCGACGAGCCCCCCGCAGACGCGGATGGGGCTCCTGCGAGATCGCCAGGCTCCATCCGTTGAACCCCACCATTTCTGGGATACCGACGATGGAAATCTCCGCCCCTCTCCCGCCACGCCGACGCCCGCGCCTTGCCGCGCGCGCCGCCATCGCTTAAGCGCGCGCCATGACGAATGACCCGACACGTCCGGAAGCCCGCGCGCCGCGCGGCTTCAACGACCGCCGCGCGCGGGATCTCACCGCCGAGCGCCAGATCCTGGCCAAGGTTTCCGAGGTCTATGAACGTTACGGTTTCGAGGCCTTCGACACCGGGGCGCTGGAGTATGCCGACGCGCTCGGCAAGTTCCTGCCTGACGCCGACCGTCCCAATGAAGGGGTCTTCGCCCTGCAGGACGACGACGAGCAGTGGATGGCCCTGCGCTATGACCTGACCGCGCCGCTGGCCCGGTTCGTCGCCCAGAGTTGGGAGACCCTGCCCAAACCGTTCCGGCGCTACGCCTTCGGCACGGTCTGGCGCAACGAGAAACCCGGTCCGGGCCGTTTCCGCGAATTCACCCAGTGCGACGCTGATACGGTGGGCTCGAACCGCCCCGAGGCCGACGCCGAGATCATCGCCATGGCCGCCGACGGCTTGAGCGCGGCGGGTCTGCCGGCCGGCGCCTATGTCATCAAGATCAACAACCGCAAGCTTCTGAACGGCCTGCTGGCCACGGCGGGGGTCGCCACCGAAGGCCAGAAGCTGGCGGTGCTGCGGGCCGTCGACAAGTTGGACCGCCTGGGTCCCGAGGGCGTGCGCCTGCTGCTGGGGGAGGGCCGCAAGGACGAGTCCGGCGCCTTCACCAAGGGGGCGGGCCTCAACACAGCCGCAGCCGACGCCGTGCTGGCCTTCACCGCCGCCGGCGCCGAGGGCCGCAGCGAGACCCTCGATCGCATCGCCAACGTGATCGGCGGATCGCCGGAGGGCGACGAGGGCCTCGAGGAGTTGTCGCGGATCGACAAGGCGTTGATCGGCATGGGCGTCGCGCCGGACCGGGCGATGTTCGACCCGTCCATCGTGCGCGGCCTGGAATATTACACGGGCCCGGTCTTCGAGGCCGAGCTGCTGCTGGCCACCAAAGACGAGAAGGGCGAGCCCGTTCGCTTCGGCTCGGTAGGCGGCGGGGGGCGCTATGACGACCTGGTGGCCCGCTTCACCGGCGAGCAGACTCCGGCGACGGGCTTTTCCTTTGGCGTCTCGCGCCTGGCCTCGGCCCTGCGCGCGGCGGGCCGGGACCTGGGCGGACAGGCCCGCGGCCCGGTGGTGGTCATCGCCTTCAGCGCTGACGATATGGCGGCCTATTACGGGGTGGTGGGCGAACTGCGCGCTGCTGGGATCGCGGCGGAAGTCTATCTGGGCAGCTCGGGCATGCGGCCGCAGATGAAATATGCCGACCGCCGGATGTCGCCCGCCGCCATCATGCTGGGCGGGGACGAGATCGCCGCCGGCACGGTGACCATCAAGGACCTGGACCTGGGCCGCGAGCTCTCCGCAGGGGTCACCGAGAACGCCGCGTGGCGCGAGCAGCGTCCGGGACAGCAGACCATCCCGCGCGCCGAGCTGATCCCGGCCCTTCGCCGCATCCTGGATGCTGCGCAGTGAGGGCCGAACCGCGGGTTCCCGCCGAGGTGCTGGCCAACCTCCGCGCGCCGTTGAGCCGGGACGCATTGAGTGTCGATGCGCCGATCCTGCAGCCTCTTGGCCTGCTACTGGAGCTGGCGGGTGAGGCGATGCGCGCGCGTCTGTTTGTGGTCCAGGCCGAGGGCGGGCGAGAGGCCTGCCTGCGTCCCGACTTCACCGTTCCGGTCACCCGACAGCACCTGGAGAGCGGGGCCGCCTCGGGCCGCTACTACTACGAGGGTAAGGCCTTCCGCGCCTCACCCGACCATCCCGACCGGGCCGAGGAGTTCGTGCAGATCGGACTGGAGCGGTTCGACGCGATCGGGACCTCCGCGCTCGAAGCCGACGCCGAGATCGCCGCCCTGGCCTGGAAGGCCGCCGTCGCCGGAGGCCGGGAAGACCTGCTGCTATGGCTGGGCGATCTCGGCCTATTCGCCGCCTTCGTTGAGGGGCTGAACCTGCCGACCTCGCTGGCGGCCCGGCTGACGCGTGCCGCCTCACGGCCTCGCCTGTTGCAGGCCGAGCTGGCCCGGGCCGGCGCGCAGGCCAAGGTCGTTGAGGGCGGGGCGCTCGCCGACCTGCTGGCCGGCCGCTCGTCCGACGAAGCTGCCGTGATGCTGGAGGAGGTCTGGGCCCTGGCCGGGATCGAGCCGGTTGGCGGACGAGGCCCCGCCGAGATCGCTCAGCGCCTGATCCGCCGGACGGAGGCCGCCCGCGCGCCCACGCTCAGCCTTGAGCAGGCCGCCAGCCTGCGTCGCTTCCTCAGCATCTCCGACACACCGGTCAAGGCCCTGGCCGCGATCCGCGCCATTCCGGGCGCGAAGGGCGAGGCCCTGACCGCCGCCCTGGCCGACTGGGAGCAGCGGCTGGTTTTGCTGACCAAGGCCGGGGTCCCCGCGGGCGCCATGCTGATGGCCACCACCCTGGGGCACGCCTTCGAGTATTATGACGGACTGACTTTCGAGGTCCGCTCCACCGCGCTTGGAGCCGATCGTCCCGTGGCCGTGGGCGGCCGCTATGACGGCCTGCCGGCGCGCCTGGAGGGTCCGGCCGGCGGTCGCGCCGTTGGGTGCATGGTCCGCCCCTGGCGAGCCTTCAAGGGAGGCGAGGCATGAACGAGCCCCTGATCATCGCGGTCCCCTCCAAGGGCCGCCTGAAGGAACAGGTCGAGGAATGGCTGGCCGACTGCGGCTTGAAGCTCTCCGTCAGCGGTGGCGCCCGCGGCTACATGGCCGAGATCAAGGGGCTGGCCGGCGCCCAGGTGCGGCTGCTCTCGGCCGGCGACATCGCTGAGGCGCTCGACAGTGGTGAGGTCCATCTGGGCATCACTGGCGAGGACCTGTTGCGGGAGCGCGGCGGCGATCTCGACAGTCGCGCCCTGCTGCTGAGGGCGCTTGGATTTGGCCGTGCCGACCTTGTGGTGGCCGTGCCCAAGAGCTGGCTCGACGTCGACTCGATGGCCGACCTGGAGGAGGTGGCGCACGATCTGCTGGCCCGCACCGGCCGGCGCATGCGGGTGGCCACCAAGTATCTGGTTCAAACGCGCGCCTTCTTCGCTCGCCATGGCGTCGCCGACTACCGGATCACCGAGTCCAGCGGGGCGACCGAGGGCGCTCCGGCGGCCGGCGCTGCGGAGTTGATCGTCGACATCACCACCACGGGGGCGACCCTGGTGGCCAATGGCCTGAAAATCCTCGGCGACGGGATCATCCTGAAGAGCCAGGCCCAGCTCGCCGCCTCGCTGCGCGCCAGCTGGTCCGACGGTCAGCTGGCAGTCGCAGAGCACCTGCTAAGGGTGATCGAAGCCCGCGGCACCGCGCACGAAAGCGCCACCCTGGTCTGGCCCGATAGCGAGAGTGATGACGCCTTGATCGGCGAACTGGTGGCGGCCGGCGCGACCCGGCGCCCGAACGGCGTTCTGGCCCCCGCCGACCGTATTGCGGCGATCTCCACCCTCCTGACCGCCAAGGGACGAGGGCCGGTCACCGCGTCTCGGCCTGACTTCGTCTTTGAGACCAGTTGTGTCGCGCACGAAGTACTCGTGAAACGCGTCAAGAATTGACAAAAGAGTCAAAAATAACGCGGCACGGCGACTTAATCCGCGTGATCGCGAAAATCTGACCAGAATTAAGCCGCAGGGCGGGTTTCCGCGCATTGACTCGGGCGGGAAATTGCCGTTTTCTCAGTCCTGCGAGAGACATGGCGACACTAGTTCGACAGTCTCCGGCGTTTCGGGGAGGAAACGCCCGCTCAATAAGAGCTTCGGCTCAAAATAAGGCCCGTTGCGATTATCCCCCGCAACGGGCCAAATTTTTGTCCGACACAGTTTTTGACGTATTTGTCAAAAAGAGTGGAGCCGGATTTCCCCGGCCCCACGCTCGCAATCATCACCAGATGCGGACGCGCTTGTCGGGCGCCACGTACATCTTGTCGCCGGCCTTCACGCCGAACGCCTCGTAGAAGGCGTCGATGTTCCGCACCGGGATGTCGGCGCGGTACTGCTCGGGGGAATGGGGGTCGGAGACCAGTCGCTGGCGCGTGCGGTCGTCCCGGGATTTCGAGCGCCACACCTGAGCCCAGCCGAGGAAGACCCGCTGGTCGCCGGTCAGGCCGTCGATCACCGGGGCGGGCTTGCCCTTCAGGGAGGCGTGATAGGCGTCCAGCGCCAGCAGCACGCCGCCCAGGTCGGCGATGTTCTCGCCCATGGTCAGTTCCGGATTGATGTGGATGCCGGGCAACACCTCCACCGCGGCGTATTGCGCGCCGAAGATCTTCGCCTGGGCGTCGAATTTGGCGGCGTCCTCCGCCGTCCACCAGTCCGTGAGCCGGCCGTCGCCGTCTGACTTGCGGCCCTGGTCGTCGAAGCCGTGCGTGATCTCGTGGCCGATCACCCCGCCGATGCCGCCATAGTTGATCGCGGGGTCGCCGTCCGGATCGAAGAACGGCGGCTGCAGGATGGCGGCGGGGAAGACGATGCCGTTCTTGGTGGGGGAGTAGTAGGCGTTGATGGTGGGGGGCGTCATACCCCACTCCTTCTTGTCCACCTTCTGGTCGAGGCGGTCGACCTGACGGTTCCACTCGAAGGCGTTGGCCCGAGCCACGTTTCCGTAGAGGTCGCCGTCCTTCAGGGTCAGGGCCGAATAGTCACGCCAGCTATCCGGATAGGCGATCATCACGCTGAACTTCGACAGCTTCTCCAGGGCCTTGGCCTTGGTGGGGGCGCTCATCCAGGTCAGGTTCTCGATCCGGCCCTTCATGGCGCCTTTGATGTCGGCCACCAGAGCGTCCATCTTGATCTTGCTGTCGGCCGGGAAGTAGGCCTCGACATAGAGCTTGCCCAGGGCCTCACCGACCTGGTTGTCGACGAGGGCCACACCCCGTTTCCAGCGGTCGGCCTGCACCGGCTGGCCCGACAGGGTTTTACTGCGGAACTCGTAGTGGGCCTGGTCGAAGTCCTTAGAGAGATAGGGCGCGGCCTGGTCGGCCAGGTTGAAGGCCTGCCAGGCCTTCAGGGTGTCGATCGGAGTCTTGGCGTAGATCGCCGCGATCTTCGGGAAAGCGGTGTTCTCGGCCACCACGACCTTGGTCACCTTGCCGAGGCCGGCGCCGGCCATGAAGGCGCTCCAATCGAAGCCCGGGGCGTAGGCCGCGAGGTCCTTCACGGTGAACGGATTGTAGGTCTTGTCGTCGTCGCGGCGCTCGGACCGAGTCCAGGAGGCCTTGGCGATCTCGGTCTCCATGGCGACGATGGCCTTGGCGTTGGCTGCGGGATCAGTCCAGCCCGACAGGGTCAGCAGCTTGGCGACATAGGCCTCGTAGGCGCTCTTCTGCACCGCGAACTTCTCGTCCAGATAGTAGTCACGGTCGGGCATGCCGAGCCCGCCCTGGATCAGGGTGATGACATAGTGGTCGGGGTCCTTGGCGTCGTCGCCAGGGTAGGCTCCGAACACCGAGCCGCCGAACTTCATCTGCGACTTGCCCATCACCTTGGCGATGTCGCTTAGGGTCTTGGACGCCTGGATATCCGCCAGGTCGGCGGCCATCGGCTTGGCGCCGAGGGCGTTCACAGCCGCCTCGTCCATGAAGCTGCGGTACATCGTTCCGATGCGCGCCTCGTCGCCGGTGGCGGCCTTGTCGGCGGCCGCGGTCTCCAGCACCGCCCGCATGCGATTGACCGAGAGCTCGTTCAGCTTGTCGAAGGACCCGTACCGCGAACGGTCGGCGGGGATCTCGAGGTTCTTCAGATAGGTCCCGTTGGCGTAGAGATAGAGGTCGTGGCGGGGGCTGACGCTGAGGTCGCGGCCGGCGGCGTCGAAGCCCCAGGGGCCCATGCGCGGCGCCTTGGCCATGTCATCGGCGGCGAGGGCGGGGACGGCGCCGAGCGCCAGAGCTGACGCCGCGCAGGCGGCGAGCCAGAAGGTCTTCATCAGGTGTTCAAAGCCTCGGATAGGGATTTGGGCGCGACCATGACCCGGTCGCGCCCTCCGTGGCTCGTTACATTTTAGTTACGTTCAAACCTTGGCGGCGAGCTTGTCCACCGCCAGAGCCTTGAGGGTCTTGTAGTCCAGCTTGCCGTTGGGGGCCCGGTTGACCGGGGCCAGGACGAGCTCGCGCGGCGCCTTGTAGTCCGCCAGCAGGCCCTTCACGTGGGCCGAGAGATCAGCCAATGAGGCCGTCTGGTCGCCGGCCATCTCGACGATGGCGCAGATGCGCTCGCCGAAGCGCGGGTCGGGCACGCCGACCACCGCAGCATCACGCACGCCTGCGAAGCGCTTGAGGGCCTCTTCCACTTCTTCGGGGAAGACCTTCTCGCCGCCGGTGTTGATCACCTGAGAGCCGCGGCCCAGCAGGGTGATGGAGCCGTCCTCCTCGATGGTCGCCCAGTCACCGGGAACGCTCCAGCGCTTGTCCTCGAAGATGCGGAAGGTCTTGGCCGACTTTTCCGGGTCCTTGTAGTAGCCGCTGGGGGTGAAGCCGCCCACCGCCACCAGGCCGCGCACCCCGGAGCCCGGCAGGACGCGATCGCCCTCCTCGGTGAAGACTGCGGCGTTGGGGCCGGTGGTGAACTTCGCCGTGCCGGCCGCCGCGCCGCCGCCGGAAACCGACGAGGCCAGGCCCAGGGCTTCCGATGAGCCGAGGCTATCCATCAGCATGATGTTGGGAAGATGCTTCAGCAGACCCTGCTTGTTCTCCGCGCCCCACATGGCGCCCGACGAGATGATCCGCTTCAGGCTGGGCATCGTCCAGCGGCCGGGATGGGCGTCCAGGGTCTCCAGCATGGGGGCGGCGAAGGCCGGGCCCACGATGATCAGGCCCGAGACCCCCAGGCGCTCGACCTCGTCGAACAGCTCGACGGGGCTGAACTTGCGCGAGGGCAGGGTGGCGATGGCGCCGCCGGAGACCAGTTGGCCAAAGCCGATGAACTGGCCCGTGGCGTGCATCAGCGGGGCGACGGGGATGGTGATCGGTTGCTCGCCGGAGGCTTCAACCGCCTTGGCGCGCTCGCCGGCCTCGGCGACGCGCTCCATGGGGGGCAGGCCCAGCAGCAGGTTGGCCCCGCCGCCCAGACCCTTGAACAGGTCCTCCTGGCGCCACATCACGCCCTTGGGCATCCCGGTGGTGCCGCCGGTGTACATCAGCAGCAGGTCGTCGGCCGAACGGCCCCAGGGCCCTTCGACCCGGTCAGCGCCCGCCGCCACGATGGCGTCGTAGTCGGCCGCCCAGGCCGGGACCGGATGGCCGGGTTCGGCGACCGCCACCCAGGTCTTCACCTTGGGCAGGTTCGCACGCACCTTGTCGGCCATCTCGGCGAAGGAGGCATGGAAAACCACAGCCTCGGCGTCGGCGTTGTCGAACAGGTAGGTCAGCTCGTCGCCGCCATAACGGTAGTTGGTGTTGAAGGGGGCGAAGCCCCCCTTGAAGGCCGCGAAATAGGCCTCGATGTATTCCGGCGCATTGTAGAGATAGGCCGCGACCTTCGACTGCTGGGTCAGGCCCGCATCGATGAAGTGCTGGGCCAGGGCGTTGGCGCGGCGGTCGAAGTCGCGCCATTTGACGACGCGGTCGCCATGAATAAGGGCAGGGCGTTCGGGGATGGCTGAAGCCACCGACTCCCACAGGTTGGCATAATTCCAAACCTCCACGGGCAATCCTCCATGCTTAAAATATGGAGCGCATAAACGGTCGGTCGGCGTCCGTGTCAACGCCGACCGAACGGACGTTTTAATGCTTGGAGTGGTCCATCTGCATGCCGCCCATCGGCGAGGCGCCGGTGGCCGGACCCTGGCCCACGGTGAAATCGATCTTCAGCCTCGCGCCGCTGGAAAAGACCAGGGTGGCGGGGACCGCGTCGCCGGCCTTCTGGGCCTTGGTCAGGCCGATCAGCATGACGTGGTAGCCGGCGGGGGCGAAGGTGATGGCCTTGCCGGGCGGCAGCAGCACGCTGTCGAGGCGCTGCATGGTCATCAGCCCGCCCGCCATCGACGAGCGGTGCATCTCCACCTTCCTGGCGGCGGAACTCTCGACGGCCACCAGGGTGTCGGGGGTCGCCCCGCGGTTGGTCACGGTCATGTAGCCCGCGCCGTTGACGCCGGCGGCGGCGGGACGGCTCCACGGCTGGCCGACCTCCAGCCCGCCGAGGCGGTAGGTGGCCGCGTGAGCGACGGTGACGGTCAGGGCGGCGGCGAGGCTGAGGATCAGGGTGCGCATGGGAGCTACTCTATATCAGTGCTGAGGGGTTTCGGAGACGGCGGCCGCTGGCAGGACGCGAAGCGACGGAGCGGGGTGGCTGAGGCCGGTCTCTCCCGGGTCGGGGATTTGCGTCCACTGGCTCTCGTCGCCGCCGCAGGTCTGGACGGTGGGGAAATAGAGGACGCCGGGCTCGGCCGGCAGCTTGGCCAGCACCGCGAACTCGTCGAACTGGTCGGCGGGAAGTTCGCCGCGCCAGACCAGGGCCGAGACCCGCGCCCCGTCCTTCTCTATCGTCAAGGTCCAACCGAGCTTGGGCTGGGGCCGGGCGCTGGCCAGACCGGCCGGGGTCTCAATCCGAAGGGCCGTGGTGGCGGCTGTCCCGCAGCCGTGGCCGACCCGGAAGCGCAGCGCCTGATAGGCGCCGGTCCCGGCCTCCCCCGGATCGACGCTGACATGGGCCAGGCCGGGTGTGGCGGCGGCGAGCGCGGCCGTCAGCAGCAGGGGTTTCAGTAGCGCCATGTCAGGCCTCCAAAGACTGACCGGCCTTCGCCGGCGAAGAACACCGCCTGGGAGACCCGGCGAGCGTCGGTGGTCGCGCCGAAGTTCGAGACGTAGCGTTCGTCGAACAGGTTGCGGGCGTCGAGGAACAGGCTGACGCCGTTCTCGAGCTTCCATCCCGCGCCGAGGTTGGCGACGGCGTAGCCGGGAGACCTCAAGGTGTTCTGATAGTCGACGACGGTGTCCTGGACGGACCACTCCACCGACGGCGCGACGAACCAGCCGGACGGCGCGTCGTAGCGCAGCTCCGCCCGATAGAAGTGCTCGGGCACGACGGGCAGGCGGTGGTCGCCATACTGGACGTCGCCTTTGAAACGGAAGTCCGACCAGGTGTAGGTCTGCCTTAGCCGGAGCCGCTGGAAGATCGTCCAGTCGAGACCGGCCTCCAGGCCCTGGTGAACGGTCTTGTCGGCGTTGAAAGTGGCCGCCGGGATGCCCTGGGCGGGGTTCACCGTATAGTTCAGCAACTCGTGCTTCAGCTCGGCGCGGTAGAGGGTGACATCCCAGATCAGCGGCCCGCGCCGGCCCCGGGTCCCGACTTCACCGGTCCAGGCCTCCTGCGGCTGCAGGGCCGTGAACCCGCCGACCGTGGGAGCCAATGCGCTGAAGTTCGGTGGCTCCACCGAGCGGGTCAGGTTGGCATAGACCTGAGCTCCGGACGCGTCCTGCCAGAGCAGGCCCAGGCGCGGGGCCAACCAGTCGTAGTCCTTGCCGGTGGTCAGGTCGAAGGTGGCGGCGACGCCCGGCAGTTTGAAGCTCTGATAGTCGCGGGTGGCGCGGCCATAGGATCCACCGGCCACCACCGCCACCTGGTCGGTGACGAACAGGCGGCCCTCGCCGAACAGGTCCAGGCCGGTGGCGTTCTGCCGGCTCTTGGCGGTCTGGGCGCCGCGGGAGCCCGCGCGGTTCACCCATTGGTTGGCGTCCAGGTCGCCGCTGCGGAACGAGGCGCCATAGAAGGCGTCAGCCCGCCGGCCCGCCAGTTCGCCATCCCAGTCGAACCGGCCGAAGACGCCCCAGTTGCGGCTTTCCTGGTCGATCACCTGGAAGATCGGGTGATCGAGATCCTTCCAGGTGGCGTAGACGCCGCCCTCGAACATGGTCGTCGGCGTCAGTCGCCAGCGGGTCTGCAGGGCGCTGCGCACCGAGCCCATGTCGCGCTGGTAGTTGAGGACGCGGTTGGTCGGATTGGCGCTCTGAGGATCGTTGAGCGCTTGGGAGAGCGTGACGGCGCCGGGAATCTCCTGGTGCACATAGCCGCCGTTGATCAGCAGGCGGACTTCCTGCTCCGCGCCGAAGCGGCGGGCGATGTTCAGGCTGGCATGCTGGTCCTGGCCGGCGCTGAGCGCGCGCCAACCCTCGACCTGACCCGCTGTCACAGCGGCGAAGGCGTCCCAGTCACCCCAGACACGGGCGGCTTCGGCGTGGGCCCGCAGGGTTCCATGGGATCCGCCCTCGAGACGCAGCAGGTTCTCGGCGCCTGCGTCACGGCCCGTGGGGGTGACCAGGTTGATGGCGCCGCCCAGCAGGGCGCCTCCGAACCTCAGGGCGTTGCCGCCCTTGTAGATCTCGGTATAGCGGGCGATCGACGGGTCGATCAGCTGGAAGTCGCCGAACCCGTCGGCCTCGTTGAAGGGCACGCCGTCCTGAGCCAGCAGGGTTCCGCGATTGTGGCTGGGGTTCCCGATCCCCGATCCGCGGATCGAAAGCCGGGTTTCGCCGCCCCACTTCTTCTGGGCATAGACGCCGGGCACGTCGCGCAACAGATCGGCGACCCCGGGGGCGTAGCGGGTGGCGTAGGATTCCGCCGAAACCACGGCGACCGCGCCCGGAGTTTCCGACAGCCGGGCGCGGGCGTTGGCGACCACCGGGGGGTCTTCGGGGTTGCGGGTGGCCGTGACGATCACGCTGTCGACGGTGTTGGGTTGTTCATCGGCGATAGCCAAGGCCGGCGCCGACAGAGCGCTGGCGGCGAGCAGCAGGGCGCGCAGAGGCGCGCGAGAAAACCTAAGCATATGAGAATTCCAGGATCAAAGACGTCAGGACGCGCGCCGACACGGGGCCGCGCGCGGTGATCGAGTCAGAGAGCCTGGGAAGGTGGACCTTGTCCGGGCGGTCGGGGCGCCGCGCGGGCGCCGGGCAGCACGACTTCCACAGTCGTCGCCTGAACGATCGGGGGGGCGAGGTAGGCGATCGGAACGACGGAGAGGGTCGGCGTCGCGATCACCGCCAGGGTGGCGCCCAGGCAGTCGTGACAGGGGAGACCCGCGAAGCCCTTCTGCACCTGGCCGTCGTGGCCGAGGACCACAGTCTTGGCCCCTTCCGGCGTGCAAAGCTCGATGCTGACGGCGCCGATTGATTCGGCCGCCAGGGAGGCGGCTGGCAGCAGGGCCTGGATCAGCAGGGCGGCGACGGCGAACAGGACAGCCAGGGGCGTACGCCCCCGCGACCTGCCTCGTTGCGCCCCAAATTTCATGGCCGGGGTCTTAAGGCGGCCAAGGCGGGTTTCGCAAGGCCTATTCCACCGGGCATAGTAGAGTTCACCAACAAGGAGAGCGCATGGAAGGCCACGTATCGCCCGGCGAATATAAGGATGTCGTTCTCTTCCTCGCCACCGCCGGCGTGATCGTGCCTCTTTTCCGCCGTTGGCGGATAAGCCCCATCCTCGGCTTCCTCGGCGCGGGCGTGGTCCTGGGTCCGTTCGGCCTGGGCGCGTTCAGCGGCGCCTTCCCCTGGGTGGGCTACTTCACCATCGACAATCCGGACGAGGTCGCCCAGCTCGCCGAATTCGGCGTGGTCTTCCTGCTCTTCATGATCGGCCTGGAGTTATCCTGGGAGCGCCTGCGCCTGATGCGGCGCTTGGTGTTCGGAATGGGCGCCCTGCAGGTGGGACTCTGCGTCGCCGCCATCGCGGGTGTCGCCATCGCCTTGGGCGTGGACCCGGTGGCCGCCGCCGCGATCGGGGCGGCTCTGGCGCTCTCCTCCACCGCCGTGGTCATGCCCATCCTCACCGAGCAGAAGCGCCAGCACTCCACCGCTGGCCGCGCGACGTTCTCGGTTCTGCTGTTCCAGGATCTGGCCGTGGCCCCGATCCTGATCACGCTCGCCATTCTCGGACGGGGCGGCGGGGACGAGGCCTTCTCGCCAAAGCTGCTGTTGGCCTTCGCCCCGGCGGTGCTGGGGATCTTGGGACTGGTGGCGTTCGGCCGCCTGCTGCTGCGACCGATGATGAAGTCGGTGGCCCGCGCCAAGAGTGAAGAGCTGTTCATGGCCGCCAGTCTCCTGGTGGTGATTGGGGCGGGGCTTGTGAGCGCGCTGACGGGCTTGTCCATGGCCCTGGGCGCCTTCATCGCCGGCCTGCTGCTGGCCGAGACCGAGTATCGGCGGGAGGTCGAGGTCACCATCGAGCCCTTCAAGGGGCTGCTGCTGGGGCTGTTCTTCCTGTCTGTCGGGATTGGGCTCGATCTCTCCATCCTGGCGGCCAAGCCGATGCTGGTGCTGGGCATGGCCGTGGGTCTGATCGCCCTCAACGCCTCAGTGGTGTTCGGTCTCGCCAGGTTGTTTGGCCTGCGTTCGCCCCCGGCCATCGAGGCCGGCCTGCTGCTGGCCGGGGGCGGGGAGTTCGCCTTCGTCATCCTGTCGGCGGCCATGGGCGACGGGATCGTCGACCGCGCCATAGGCCAGACCGTGCTGGTCGCCTCGACGTTGTCGATGATGTGCATTCCCATGCTGGCGGCCCTCGGGCTCAAGCTTGGCGGCCGTAAGGTGCAGGGCGAGGACCTGTCTCCGGAACCCGCCCCGGTGTCCGACGGCGACAAGCCCCAGGTCCTGGTGGTGGGCTATGGGCGGGTG
>NZ_JBBKVV010000147.1:0-20671 GCF_037968635.1 Phenylobacterium sp. | reverse complement strand
GCCCCGGAAGGCCGGCCCGCCCCTTCATCGATCACGGGTCGGCGCAGCGTGCGTCACATCGTCCAGAGCCCCTTTGCCCGCCGAAGATTCCGCCCTCTCGCGCCACCGCCGCGCCATAGGCGGCTCTACCGCCTTGGCAAGGCGTCGGCGAGCGCGTATGCACCCCGCTGAAGGGCCGATCCTCGCCAGTTTGCGGGGCCGTTCCTGTATGACGGCGGCGGCGGCGATCGTTTCGGCGAGACGCGGCCTGCCAAGCAGACCGAGGGGACATGACGTCGAGGTTTCAAGGTATGCGAGCGCTGGCGGCCGGGGCCGCAGCGGGCGCGATGACAGCATTCTGGGGCCTCTCGGCCCTGGCTGAAGATCTCGTGGGTCAGCCCACGCCGGGTGGAATTGACCTGCAGCCGGGGGTCACCCCCCTGCGTGCGGACGCGATCTTCTTCCACAACATCATTCTGCTGCCGATCATCACGGCCATCTGCGTGTTCGTGCTGGGCCTGCTGATCTGGATCGTGGTGCGCTACAACAAGCGCTCCAACCCGATCCCGGCCAAGTGGAGCCACAACACGCCGATCGAGATCATCTGGACGGTTGTTCCTGTCCTGATCCTGATGGGCATCTCGATCTTCTCGTTCAAGCTGCTGTTCGCTTACCACGACATGCCCAAGCCCTATATGACGGTGAAGGCCACCGGCTATCAGTGGTATTGGGGCTATGAGTACCCCGACCAGAAGATCGGTGAGTTCGTCTCCAACATCCTTCCCGAGGATGAGGCCAAGGCCAAGAAGGTCCCCTATCTCCTGGCGTCCACCGAGCCGCTGGTGGTTCCCGTGAACCAGGTCGTCCGTGTGCTGGTCACCGGCGCCGACGTGATCCACGCCTTCGCCGTCCCTGCCTTCGGGGTGATCACCGACGCCGTGCCCGGCCGGGTCAACGAGACCTGGTTCATGGCCGATCGCCCGGGCATCTATTACGGCCAGTGCCGTGAGTTGTGCGGCGTCGACCACGCCTTCATGCCCATCGAGGTCCACGTGCTGAGCCAGGCGGATTTCGACGCCTGGGTCGCCAAGAAGGGCGGCTCGCCCGTCGGCGCCGCGCCGGCGACTCCCGCCGCTGCGGACGCTGCGGTCCCGGTCTCGGCTACGACGCCGGCCCCCGCCTCGCCGACCAATCCCGCCGCGCCGGCTCCGGCCGCGGCGACGCCGACTTCCACGCCGCCCGCGCCCGCTCCGGCGCCGGCCGCGCTCTGATCTAGGACACGCGTACGATGGCAAACGCCGCCGCTCACGATCATCACGACGATCACGATCAACACATCCCCGGGTTCTTCACCCGTTGGTTCCTGTCGACGAACCACAAGGACATCGGCACGCTCTACCTGATCTTCGCCATCATGGCGGGCCTGGTCGGTGGCGCGCTCTCGGGTCTGATCCGCTGGGAGCTCTTTGAACCGGGGATTCAGGTCTTCCGTCCCGGCTCCCTGCTGGACAGCCTCGGTGTGATCGAGGCGTCCAAGCACGGCTACAACGCCGTCGTCACCGCCCACGCCCTGATCATGATCTTCTTCATGGTCATGCCCGCCATGATCGGCGGGTTCGGCAACTGGTTCGTGCCGCTGATGATCGGCGCGCCGGACATGGCCTTCCCGCGGATGAACAACATCTCCTTCTGGCTGCTGGTGGCGGCCTGGGTGATGCTGCTGATCTCGATGTTCGTCGACGGCGGTCCCGGCAAGGGCTTCGGCGGCGGCTGGACCCTCTATCCGCCGCTTTCCACCTCGGGCCACACCGGTCCGGCCATGGATTGCGCCATCCTTTCGGTCCACCTGGCCGGCGCCAGCTCCATCCTCGGCGCCATCAACTTCATCACCACCATCTTCAACATGCGCGCGCCGGGCATGACCCTGCACCGCATGCCGCTGTTCGTGTGGTCGATCCTGGTGACGGTCTTCCTCCTGCTGCTCTCGCTGCCCGTCCTGGCCGGCGCGATCACCATGCTGCTGACCGACCGTAACTTTAACACCCACTTCTTCGACGCCGCCGGCGGCGGCGACCCGGTCATGTACCAGCACCTGTTCTGGTTCTTCGGGCACCCTGAAGTGTACATCCTGATCCTGCCGGCCTTCGGCATGGTCAGTCACATCGTCTCGACCTTCTCCAAGAAGCCTGTCTTCGGCTATCTCGCCATGGCCTACGCCATGGTCGCCATCGGCTTCATCGGTTTCGTCGTGTGGGCCCACCACATGTACACGGTGGGCATGACCATCAATCTGCGCGCCTACTTCGTGGCCGCGACCATGGTCATCGCGGTGCCGACCGGCGTGAAGGTGTTCTCCTGGATCGCCACGATGTGGGGCGGCTCCATCGACTTCAAGACGCCCATGCTCTGGGCGATGGGCTTCATCTTCCTGTTCACCGTCGGCGGCGTGACCGGCGTGGTGCTGGCCAATGCGGGCGTCGACTACAGCCTGCACGACACCTATTACGTCGTGGCTCACTTCCACTACGTGCTGTCGCTGGGCGCCGTGTTCGGCATCTTCGCGGGCTTCTACTACTGGTTCGAGAAGATCTGGGGCGTGAAGTACCGCGAGTGGCTGGGCGCCACCCACTTCTGGATCACCTTCATCGGGGTGAACCTGATCTTCTTCCCGCAGCACTTCCTCGGCCTGCAGGGCATGCCCCGCCGCTATGTGGACTATCCGGAGGCCTTCACCCTCTGGAACCAGGTCTCCTCCATCGGCTACGCCATCACGGCGTTCGGTGTGGTGGTCTTCCTGGTGCTGCTTGCTGAAGCCGCCATCTCGCGCCGCAAGGCCGAGGCCAATCCCTGGGGCGAAGGCGCCACGACGCTGGAGTGGACCCTGTCCTCGCCGCCGCCGTTCCACCAGTTCAGCGAGCTGCCGGTGATCAAGCCCGACCTGCACTAGGTCGCGCCCTCACCAAGAACTTCCGAGGGGCGCGGGCTGGACCGATCCGGCGCGCGCCCTTCGACGTATGAGAGTAGAACCATGACGATGTCGTCAGCCCTTCCCACGAGCCGTGCGCCCGCCCGCTGGCAGGACTTCCTGCAGCTGCTGAAGCCGCGCGTGATGTCGCTGGTGGTGTTCACCGCCATCACCGGCATGGTCTGCGCTGAGGCGCCGATCAACCCGATCCTGGGCGCCATCGCCGTGCTCTGCATCGCTGTGGGGGCAGGGGCCTCGGCCTCGCTGAACATGTGGTTCGACGCCGATATCGACGCCAAGATGCGCCGCACGCGCGGCCGTCCGGTTCCGGCCGGCCGGGTGCAGGGCGCCGACGCGCTCGCGCTTGGGATCGTGCTGTCGATGTTCTCCATCATGCTGCTGGGCATGACTGTGAACTGGCTGGCGGCGGGCCTGCTGGCCTTCACCATCGTCTTTTACGCGGTCGTCTACACGATGTGGCTGAAGCGCTCGACGCCGCAGAACATCGTCATCGGCGGCCTGGCCGGCGCCCTGCCGCCGGTCATCGGCTGGGCCGCGGCCACCGGGACGGTGCCACTGAACGCCTGGCTGCTGTGCGCCATCATCTTCATGTGGACCCCACCCCACTTCTGGGCGCTGTCGCTCTACACCAGCGAAGACTACGAAAAGGCCGGCGTACCCATGATGCCGGTGGTGGCGGGCGCGAAGTCGACCCGCAAGCAGATCCTGATCTACAGCCTGCTGTTCACGCCGTTGTGCCTGGTCCCGGCCTTCACCGGCCTTGGCGGCATGACCTATCTGGCGGTGGCCGCGGGCGGGGGGCTGATCTTCCTGGTCCTGGCCTGGCGGGTGTTCAAGAGCCGGGCCGGGGACGCGGCCGACCCGCGCCAGGACGACGGCCTCTATGACGTCAAGGCCGCCGCCAAGGACGCCCGCAACCTGTTCGCCTTCTCGATCCTCTATCTGACCCTGCTCTTCGCCACCCTGTTGGCCGAGCATCTCCTCGACCTGCCTGCCTTCGGAGGTTTTTGATGAGCGATCCGCAGAACGAAGGTCCGGTCGACGCCAAGGCGCGACGCGGTCGCAACATCGCTCTGGCGCTGGGCCTGGCCCTGTTCATGATCCTGGTGTTCATCGTCACCGTCGTGCGCATGGGGGCCAATACCCCCCATGGCTAGGCCGTCGCTCTCCCCCCAGGCCCGCCGAAACCGGAAACTGGGCGCCATCTGCGCCGTGGGGTTCCTCGGCATGGTCGGCGCGGCCTACGCCTCGGTTCCGCTGTACAAGGCCTTCTGCCAGCTCACCGGCTTCGATGGCGTGGTGCGTAAGGCCGACGCCGCGCCCGACACCGTGCTGGACCGGAAGCTGCTGATCCGCTTCGACACCAATGTCCGCGAGTTGCCCTGGACCTTCACGTCCGAGCAGACCAGCCAGAACGTGCGAATCGGCGAAACCGGGCTGGCCTATTTCAAGGTCACGAACAACGGCTCGGTCCCGATGACCGGCCGGGCCCTGTACAACGTCGTCCCGGAGTCGGCCGGCGCCTATTTCCAGAAGCTGGAGTGCTTCTGCTTCTCCGACCAGACCATTCCGGCCGGAAAAACCATCGAGTTTCCCGTGGTTTACTTCGTCGATCCGAAATACGCGGACGATTTCGAGACCAAGGGCAAGCCCGAGGTGACGCTGTCCTACACCTTCTTCCCGTCCGTGGACGCGGAGAAGGCGAGCCGGCGCGCCGATGCATCGCAGGCCAAGGTTCCTTCGGCCCTTGGCGGACACACCAACGCGGGGCTATAGCCTCCGTTACGACGGTCGTGGGACGCGGAGAGGCGCCCACGGCTTTGAGATTTGAGAGGGGTTAGGACCGATTATGTCTGCCGGCGACGTCAAGCACGACTACCACCTGGTGAATCCCAGCCCCTGGCCCCTGATCGGCTCGATCGCCGCGACGGTCATGGCCCTGGGCGGTGTGATCTGGATGAAGGGCCTGTTCGGTTTGCCCGAGGGCACGCCGTGGGTCTTCTACGCGGGCTTCGCCGGCGTGCTGTACACCATGCTCGGCTGGTGGATGGATGTCGTGAAGGAAGCCAACCAGGGTGACCACACCCCGGTGGTGGCCATCGGCCTGCGCTACGGCATGATCATGTTCATCGCCTCCGAAGTGATGTTCTTCGTGGCCTGGTTCTGGATCTTCTTCGAGATGGCCCTGTTCCATGAGGCCCGGACGCTGTCCTCCATCGAGGAAGTCCGCACCGCCTGGGCCACCTGGCCGCCGGCCGGCGTCGAACTGGTCCCGGCCTGGAACCTCCCCCTGGTCAACACCCTGACCCTGCTGCTGTCGGGCACCACCGTCACCTGGAGCCACCATGCCCTGCAGGTGGGTGACCGCAAGGGCGCGAAGATCGGTCTGGCCCTGACCATCGCCCTGGGCGCCATCTTCACCGCCATCCAGGCCTACGAGTATCACCACATCCTGGAGCACAAGTACTTCTTCAGCGAGGCGGCCTCCAACGCCGGTCTCTACGGCTCCTCCTTCTTCATGGCCACGGGCTTCCACGGCTTCCACGTCCTGATCGGCACCATCTTCCTGGCGATCTGTCTGATCCGCATGATGGGCGCCGGGTTCAGCCCCAAGCAGCATTTCGGCTTCGAAGCCGCCGCCTGGTACTGGCACTTCGTGGACGTTGTCTGGCTGTTCCTGTTCGCCTTCATCTACGTCGTGTTCGGCGGAGCGGCTGGCGCCCACTAATCCGATGAGGGGTCACAATCCGCTGCTGGCGGGGCTCTTGGGCCGCTGCCCCAACTGCGGAGAAGGACCCCTCTTCTCGGGCTTTCTGAAAGTCGCCGCACGCTGCGAGGCGTGCGGTTACGATCTGGCCAAGGCCGACAGTGGTGACGGCCCCGCTGTCTTTGTCATCCTGGTCGCCGGATTCCTGGCCTGCTTCGGGGCGCTCTTCACCCAGTTCTCTTTTGATCCGCCCATCTGGCTGACCATGATCATCTGGCTGCCCCTGACGCTGTTCCTCTGCCTTGGCCTGCTGCGGCCCTTCAAGGGGATCATGCTGGCGGCCCAGTTCGCCAACCGGGCATCCGAGGCGCGTCATGACGGACAGGACTGATCCCTCCTCCCGCAAGGGTTTTCCCCTCGGCCTGACCATCGCCACGCTCATCGCGGCGGGCATTCTTGTCTGGCTGGGGGCCTGGCAGATGCAGCGCCTGGCCTGGAAGACCGATCTGCTGGGGCGCATCGCCGCCCTGCAGGCGGCTCCTGCCCGTCCCCTCGGCCCCGTCCTCGATAGCCTGGCCCAGGGCGGCCAGGGCGACTTCATCCGTGTGAAGGTCGAGTGCCCCGGCCTCGGCGCCGCCCCCTATCTGGAACTCTACTCGGTCCGGGAGAGCGGCGCCGGCCTGCGTCTCATCTCGGCCTGCGCGGTCGAGAGCGCCACCTACCGCTCGATCCTGGTGGACCGCGGCTTCATCGCCGACGTGATCTCCGCGCGACCGCAAGTGAACCCGGCCGACCGCACGCCGGTGGCCCTGGTGGGCGTGCTGCGCTCGCCGGACAAGGCGACTTTCGTGACCCCGCCCAACGACGTGGCCGGCAATCACTGGTACTCCCGCGATGTGCCCGCGATGGCCGCGCGGTTGCAGGCCACGGCGCCGGCGCCGATCATCCTGGCGGCGGAGACCAGTTCCAACCCCGGCTGGCAGGCCCTGAAGCCTGAGCCGCTCCCGGCGGAAATCCCCAACCGCCATCTCGAATACGCCCTGACCTGGTTCGGCCTTGCGGGGGCCCTGGCCGCCGTCTATGCCGCCATGCTCTGGCGGTGGTGGAAGGCTTGATGCGGTACGTTTCTACGCGGGGGCAGTCGCCCTCGGTCGGTTTTGTCGATGCGATCCTGGCGGGCCTGGCGCCCGACGGCGGCCTCTATGTGCCGGAGGAATGGCCGAGCCTGACCCACAGCGAGATCGCGGCCTTCGCCGGCAAGCCCTATGCCCATGTGGCCACCGAGGTCCTGGCGCGCTTTGTCGGCGACGAGATCGCTCGTGAAACCCTCGCGGAGATGTGCGCCGAGGCCTACGGCGCCTTCACCCACGCCGCCGTGGTGCCGGTGAAGCAGCTCTATCCGGGCGGCTTCATGGCCGAGCTGTTCCACGGGCCGAGCCTCGCCTTCAAAGACGTCGCGATGCAACTTCTGGCCCGGCTGAGCGACCACGTGCTGGCCGCCCAGAATCGCACCCAGACCATCCTCTGCGCCACCTCCGGCGACACCGGCGGGGCGGCGGTGGAGGCCTTCCGCGGCCGGGCCAACACCCGCATCGTCGCCATGTTCCCTGACGGCCGCATCAGCGAGGTGCAGCGCCGCTTCATGACCACGGCGGGCGAGGACAATGTCCGCTGCGTCTCGGTCTCCGGCACCTTCGACGACTGCCAGGCGATCCTCAAGGACGCGCTCTCCGACCAGAGCCTCAAGCAGGCCGTCGGTCTGTCGGCGGTGAACTCCATCAACTTCGCCCGCATCGTCGCCCAGGCGGTCTATTACTTCACCAGCGCCGTGGCGGTTGGCGCGCCGCATCGCCCGGTGGCCTTCGCGGTGCCCTCGGGCAATTTCGGTGACGGCTTCGCGGGCTTCATGGCCAAGCGCATGGGCCTGCCGATCTCCAAGATCATCGTGGCCACCAATTCCAATGACATCCTGGCCCGCGCCTTCCAGGACGGCCGCTACGGTCGTGGGGCCGTCGCCCAGACCCAGTCACCGGCCATGGACATCCAGTCGGCGTCCAATTTCGAGCGGCTCTATTTCGAGGCCGTCCGCCGCGATGGCGTCGAGACCGCACGGGCCTTCAAGGCCTTCGGGGACACCGGGGTCATCGACATTCCGCCGGGCGCCCTGGCCATGATGCGCGAGACCTTCGTGGGCGTCGCCATCAACGAGCGCGAGACCAGCGGCTCCATCGTCGCCACCTTGAACGAGACCGGTGAACTGATCGACCCGCATACCGCCGTGGGCATGGCCGCCTTCCGCCGGGCGCGAGCGATGACCGATCCCATCGTGGTGCTGTCGACGGCCCATGCCGCGAAGTTCCCGGAAGCCGTCAGCGCCGCCTGCGGCGAGACCCCGGTCATGCCCCGCAGCGCCCAGAACCTGGCGGGCAAGGCCGAGCGCTTCGACCGCCTGCCGGCCGACGCCGACACCATCAAGGCCTACGTCCGGGCCTTCGCGGAAAGCTGATCCTGGCCACGCTCCACACCCTCTCCAACGGCGTCCGCGTCGTCTGTGACCCGGTCCCGGGACTCGAGACCGTGGCGTTGTCCGTCGTCGCCGGCCGCGGGGCGCGGTTCGAGGACGAGGCCCGGTCGGGCTGGTCCCACCTGCTCGAACACATGGTCTTCAAGGGCGCGGGCGGGCGCTCGGCCCGCGAGATCGTCGAGGTCGTGGAAGCCGAGGGCGGCTCCATCAACGCCGCCACCGGCTATGAGCGCACCAGCTTCCAGATTCGCGCTCTGGCCGGGGGGCTGGACCTGGGCTCCGCGGTGCTGGCCGACCTGATCCAGCGCCCGGTGATCGAGCCTGCTGATCTCACGCGGGAAAAGCAGGTGGTGGGCCAGGAGATCGCCGAGGCCACCGACACCCCCGACGACGTGGTCTTCGAGATGGCCCAGGGGGCGGCCTTCCGCGACCAGGCCCTGGGCCGGTCCATCCTGGGCACCGACGCCTCCATCGCCCCGGCCACCCAGGCGACCCTCTCCGACTGGCGCGCGGCGCTCTATGCGCCCCAGACCCTGATCTTCTCGGCCTCCGGCGCGATCACCGAGGACGAGGTGCTCAAGCTCGCCGAGCGGGATTTCGGCGGGGCCGTGGGGCGGCCGATTCCCGACGCCGCGCCGGGTGTGTTCACCGGCGGCAGCGAGACGGCGTCCAAGTCGCTGGAGCAGGCGAACCTGGTGTTCCTGCTGCCGGCCGTGGGCGTGCGCCACGACGACTATTTTCCCTTACGCCTGTTCGCCGAGATCCTGGGCGGCGGCATGGCCTCGCGGCTGTTCCAGGAGGCGCGCGAGAAGCGCGGCCTGGCCTATGCGGTGGACGCCTATTCCGAGACCTATGCCGACACCGGCGTGCTGGGTGTGTTCGCCGGCTGCGCGGCCAAGGACGCCGCCGAACTGGCCAAGGTGGCGGCCGGTGAAATCCAGAGCCTGGCCGGGCGCGTCGAGGCCGCCGAACTGGCCCGCGCCAAGGCCCAGCTCAAGGCCGGTATGTTCATGGCGCGCGAGTCGCTGCAGTCGCGCACCGAGCAGGCCGCTGGCCAGGTGCTGCTGTTTGGCCGTCTGCTGGCCACCGCCGAGATCGCTGAGCAGATCGACGCCGTCGAGGCCGCCGACCTGGCCCGGCTGGGCGCTTCCCTGCTGGCGCCGGGCAAGGCGGCGGTCAGCGTGCTGGGTCCCAAGGCCGCGCTCAAGGCCGCCGACGCGTTCCAGAAGGCGCTGTTCGGCTAGAGAGCTTGACGCCCTCGGCCCCACGGTCGACCTTCTCCTCATGGCCCTGCTGGACTGGATCGCGCCGGAAAGCGGCCTACGCGTGGAAGGCGAGGGCGTGTTCCTGCGCCCGGCCCGCAGCGCCGACTTCGAGGCATGGCGCGAGCTGCGCGCCGCCTCGCGCGATTTCCTGCAACCCTGGGAGCCAATCTGGCCCGCCGACGACCTGAGCCGCGCGGCCTTTCGGCGCAGACTGACCGCCTATGCCCGGGATCGCGAGGCAGGATCGGCCTATCCGTTTTTCGTTTTCCGCAGTAGCGACGAGGCTCTGACGGGCGGCATCACGCTTTCCAACGTCCGCCGGGGCGTCGCCCAGATGGGATCGGTGGGCTATTGGTGCGGCCAAGCCTTTGCCCGGCAAGGACAAACCCTGGCCGCCGTCCGGGCGCTCACCCTGTTTTCCTTCCGGACCCTGGCCCTGCATCGTCTCGAGGCCGCCTGCCTTCCGACCAACGAACCCAGCCGGAAACTGCTCAATCGGGCCGGGTTCGCCGAGGAGGGATATGCCAAGGCTTATTTAAAAATTAACGGCGTTTGGCGAGATCATGTCCTGTTCGGGCTTGTCTCGCCGCTTCGCGCGGCTCTGGAGCCTGATCAAGGAGTGTCGGTCTAGCCGGCGCGAGACCAGAGTTAGTCGAGGCGATGCCGAACGACCGTTGGATCTGGGACGCCACGACGACGCTTGAAGCGTTGGGCGCCGCCGACGTGGCCCTGTGGCTATGGGAGCCGGAGCGCGACCGGCTGCGCATAACCGGCGCCTCGCGCGCCCTGGGCCTCGGCCCGCTTGCCCCCGAATGTTCGTCCGCCGCCATGCGGGCGCTCGCCATGCCCCAGGACCGGGCCCTGGCCGAGGAAGTGCTGCGCGTCCAGGAGCCGGGCAGCGAGATCGCCGTGCGCCTGCGGATGCGGGCCGGCGGCGTCTGCATCTGGCGCGGCGTCTGGCTGGAGGAGGGACTGCGCGCCGCCGGCGTCGTGGCGCCGGAGACCAAGTTCGCCGCCTCCGACGTCGACAAGCTGACCGGCCTGTTGGACCGCAAGAGTTTCATCGCCCAGGCCCGCGAGCGTCTGCAGACCCCGGGCGTCCACGAGCTGGTGGTAGCCGACCTCGACCGCCTGCGCCGTCTGAACGAGGCGCTCGGCCACGAGCGCGCCGATCTGGTGCTGGCGGCGCTCGGCTCTCGCATGGCCGCGGCCTTCCCGCCCGGCGTGCTGATGGCTCGCATCGGCGAGGACGAGTTCGCCCTGCTGAGCCCCATTCGCGCCATCAGCGCCGCCGACACCCTGCGCAAGGCCCTGGAACAGCCCCTGCGGGTCGCCGGCTTCGATATCCATCCCACCCTGTCCATCGGCGCTGTCGAGGCCATGGGCGGCGACGAGGCGCCCGAGGCGGCCGAATTGCTGCGCCGGGCCGAGCTCGCCGTGGAATCAGCCAAGAGCAACGGCCGTGGCGGCGGGGCCGCCTATGGCCGCACCATGGAGACCGACGGCCTGTCGCGCCTGGCTCTGGAAAGCGATCTGCGCGGGGCCATCGGGCGTGGCGAGCTTTCGGCCTACTACCAGCCCATCGTGCGCCTCTCGACAGGGGCGCTGTCGGGCTTCGAGGCCCTGGTGCGCTGGAAACATCCCCGGCGTGGCCTGCTGTCCCCCGATCAGTTCCTGCCGCTCTGCGAAGAAATGGGACTGATGAGCGACCTGGGGGCCCTGATGATGCGCCAGGCCGCCGAGCAACTCGCCGTCTGGCGCAACAACCACCGGGCGGCCGGCGACCTCACGGTGGCGGTCAACCTTTCCACCGGCGAGATCGACCGGCCAGACCTCGTCTCCGACGTCATGCGCATCCGTCGCGACACCGGCCTGCCGCCGGGCGCGCTGAAGCTGGAGGTCACCGAAGGCGACGTCATGCGCGATCCCGACCGGGCGGCTGTGATCCTGGGCAAGCTGCGGGAAGCCGGCGCGGCCCTGGCCCTCGACGATTTCGGCACCGGCTTCTCATCGCTCAGCTACCTGACCCGGCTGCCCTTCGACACCCTGAAGATCGACCGCTACTTCGTGCGCACCATGGCCACCAACGAAGGCTCGGCGAAGATCGTCACCTCGGTGGTGAAGCTGGGCCAGGACCTCGACCTGGAAGTCGTCGCCGAGGGCGTCGAGAACGCCCAGATGGCCAAGGCCCTGCTGGCGGTGGGCTGCGACTACGGCCAGGGCTTCGGCTACGCGCCGGCGTTGTCGGCCCAGGAAGCCGAGGTCTATCTCAACGAAAGCTATGTCGACGGCGCGGCGCCGGTGAAGGCGCGCGGTTAGGCCCGTCCCGCCTCCGCCGTCAGCAGACTGGCGTCCACCCCCAGCTTGGCCAGAGCCTTGGTCCACTTCCTCTCGTGGTCGGGGTCGAAGATCAGGGCCTCGTCGGCGGCGCAGGTGAGCCAGACGTTCTCGCGGATCTCGTATTCCAGTTGCCCGGCGCCCCAGCCGGCATAGCCCAGCGCCAGCAGGGCGCGGCGCGGGTGATCCTGCGCGCCCATGGCCTCAAGCGCCTCGCGGGTGGGGGTCAGGGCGACGCCGCCCCCCAGCTCGATGCTGTGGTCGCCGGCGCTGTAGTCGTCGGTGTGGACCACGAAGCCGCGCTCACGCTGCACCGGCCCCCCGATCAGCACCAGGTCGGGAGGGATCTCGATCTGCGCCGTGACGTCCAGGCGCTTCAGCAGGTCCGGCACGGTCAGGCCCTCGACCGGCCGGTTCACCGCGATGCCCATGGCGTGGGTCTCGTCGTGGGCGCAGATCAGCACCAGGGCGCGCTCGAAGCGTGGATCGCCGATGCCCGGCATGGCGATCAAGAGCTGGCCGCAGAGGAAGGTGGCGTCGTCCATCACCCCTAGTTTGAAGCCGAACGCGGCGCTTTCAAGTCTCGACCCCAGAAGTTCTGCGTTGAACCCCTGCCCAGCGGGTTTATCTGGGTTCCAACGCCATCACGGGAGAGAGACCATGACCATCAAAGTCGGCGACAAGCTGCCCAGCGCCAACCTCATCGCCGGAACCGCCGAAGGTCCCAAGCCCACCACCACCGACGAGATCTTCGCAGGCAAGAAGGTGGCCTTCTTCGCCGTCCCCGGCGCCTTCACCCCCACCTGCTCGGCCAAGCACGTGCCCGGCTACAAGGACCTGGCCGGAGACATCAAGGGCAAGGGCGTCGACACCATCGTTTGCCTGTCGGTCAACGACGCCTTCGTCATGAAGGCCTGGGGCGAGAACCAGGGCGTCATGGACACCCTGCAGATGATCGCCGATCCGGCCGGCGACTTCACCAAGGCCGTGGGCCTGGACATGGACGGCTCCAAGTTCGGCCTGGGCCTGCGCTCGCAGCGCTACTCCATGATCGTGGAGGATGGCGTGGTGAAGGAACTGAACGTCGAGGCTCCCGGCGAATTCAAGGTCTCGGCCGCCGACTACCTGCTGGCCCAACTCTAGGACGCTACGACTTTCGGGAACGGCCGGCTCAGGAATTTCGAGCCGGCCAGACCGTAGCGCCAGGGGGTCTGGATCGCCTTGGTGAGGCCGATGCGCGGCCCCACCGCGATCTCCCAATCCTGCAACGACGGCTCCAGCGCGAAGGGCGCCGCCCCCAGCGGCAGGCCGTCATGCGCGAGGGTGACCCCAAGCGCCTGGCACAGCCGCCCGGGCCCGGCGCACAGCAGGCGCAACGCCTCCATACCGCGCCGTTCACGCATCAGCTCGATCCCGGCCGTCGGCTCGAGGGCCCGGATCAGCACGGCGCTGCCCGGGGTGTCGCCGCAGACGATGTTCAAACACCAGTGCAGGCCGTAGGACCGGTAGACATAGGCGTGGCCGACCGGCCCGAACATCGCCCCATTGCGCGCCGTCTGGCCGTTATAGGCGTGGCTGGCGGGGTCCTCGTGGTGATAGGCCTCGGTCTCCACGACGCGGCCGCCGACGCCGTCCACGGTGAGGATCATCCCGATCAGCTCGCGGGCGACCTCGGCCGGATGGCGCGTGAACAGCTTGACGTCGGGTGCGCTTGGGTCCGAACTGTCGGCAAGAAAAGAAGTCATCAGGGAAGATCGCCATGCCTTATGTCGAGGGCCAGACCATCCATGACGCCGACAGCCATGTCATGGAGCTTCCCGGGGCCATTATCCCCTATGTCGAGCCGGGTCTCCGCGAAGACTTCGCGGCCAAGACCATCAAGAAAAACGCCCTCGTCGAATGGACCGCCAAGGCCCAAGCCCTGCACGACGATCCGGAATTCCGCGCCGGCGACGAAGCCAACCTGCTGCTGCGCAAGAACTACCAGGCGATCGGCTCGTTCCGGAACGAGGACCGGCCCAAGGCGCTGGACCTGCTGGGCTTCACCAGCCAGCTGGTCTTCACCACCGCGGCGCTGGGCAACTACGGGCTGGAGGAGATGGGGGAGGTCGAGCTGGCCGTGGCCGGCGCCCGGGCTCACAACCGCATGATGACCGACTTCTGTTCGGTGGACCGCCGCCTGCTGGCGACGGGCTATGTCAGCCTCGTGGACATCGGGCGCGCACCTGACATCGCTCGCGAGGCCATCGCGCTGGGCGCCAAGGGCCTGGTCATTCCCTCGCGCCATCCGCCGCACCATTCCCCCAGCCATAGCGGCCTCGACCCGCTCTGGGCGGTGGCCCAGGAGGCCGGCGTGCCGATCCTGTTCCACGTCGGCGGCGAGGAGAAGATGCACAAGGCCTATCTGGAGAACGGCGGGCCGCAGGTGCTGGACTTCCACGGCGGGGCGGAGAACTTCACCTCGCTGACCTTCATGACCATCCCGCTGTCGGTGTGGCAGACCTTGTCGGCCCTGGTGATCGACGGGGTCTTCGACCGCTTCCCGAACCTGAAGTTCGGAGCCATCGAGCTGGGGGCGTCCTGGCTGCCCAGCCTGATGCGGTTCATGGACTCAGGCGCGGCGGCCTTCGGCAAGGAGGAGCGGCTGCAGAAACTCTCGGCCAAGCCCAGCGAGATCCTGCGCCGGCAGTTCCGCGTGACCCCCTATCCGCACGAGGACACCGCCTGGATCATCGCCAATTCCGGCCCGGAGATGTGCCTGTTCTCGTCGGATTTCCCGCACGTGGAGGGCGGCCGCAATCCGCTGAAGCGGTTCAACGACGCCCTGGAGGGCGCCTCGGACGCCGCCAAACGCGGCTTCTACCGCGACAATTTCATCGACCTGATGGGCAAGGGTCTCGACCCCTCCCTGCACGACCATCCGGCGCTGATGGCGGCGGAATAGTCAGGTCTTGGCGGCGGCCAGGATCGGGCCGCCAGGACCGGCCTGGACCAGGATGGCGGTCTTCAGTCGGGGATCGGCGCCCGTCGGCAGGCGGTAGGTGACGGCCTGGCCGGTATAGGCGCCCAGACGGGTCATTTCGTGGACCACGTTGCGGTGGGGCAGGGTCTTGCCGGTGTTCTCGCCGCGCTTGACCGGCGTCTGGACGATGGCCGGGTCATAGCGCACCAGCCAGACGTCGGCCTTGGCCGGCTTGGCCGCGCCCACGGTCAGGACGCCGTCCTCGACGGAGAGCTGAGGCCCGGCCGCCATCGGCGACCTGCGGGCCGCGCTCTCGATCTCGGCGAGCCTGTTCCCCACCACGTCGGTGCGCCCGTTGACCACCACCTGGGGCGTCCAGACCTGGGTGTGGCGCAGGCCCTTGGCGTAGGCCCACTGGCGGTCGGTATAGGCCTTGCTGGCGAAGGTGTCCTTCCAGCCGAGCTTGTCCCAGTAGGTGACGCCGAAACTCAAGGCGAGCACATCGGGGCGGTCGGCCAGCTTGGCGAGGTTGGCGTTGGCCGGGGGACACGAGGAACAGCCCTGGCTGGTGAACAGCTCCACCACGGTGAGCGGCTTCGGCTGGGCCACGGCGGGCAGGACGAGGGTCAGGCTGAGAGCCAGACCGAGCAGACGGGGCATTCGAACACTCCCTTTCGCTCAACAGGTTCGCCGCGCCGCCGGGTTCGGTTACAGCTAGGCTCGGTGTAACGACTTCCGCCCCGCCCGCGTACCTGGGGGAGACACGTGGACCAGACTGAAGCGCAACTGCGGGCCTTGATGCTCGCCGGCCTGGCCGGCGACGCCGCGGCGCATCGCGCTCTGCTGGGAGAACTGGGCCGCCTGCTGCGCCGCTACTACGCCCGGCGGATGGGCTTCGGGACGCCCGAGGCCGAAGACCTTGTTCAGGAAACCTTGATCGCCGTGCATACCCGTCGCGCCACCTATGATCCGCAGCAGCCCTTCACCGCCTGGGCCTATGCGATCGCGCGCTACAAGATGATCGACCATCTGCGGCGGATGAAGGTGCGTCCCTCCTCGCCGCTGGAGGCGGCCAGCGACCTGTTCACCGACGGCGGCGCCGAGGACCTGGTGGTCAAGCGCGACCTCGACAAGGTGCTGGCGCAGGTCTCGGCCCGCACCAGCGCCCTGATCCGCGACGTGAAGGTGGAGGGGCTGTCGACCCGCGAGGCCGCGCAGAAGCATGGCTTGAGCGAGACGGCGGTGAAGGTCGCCGTCCACCGCGGCCTGAAGGCGCTGACCGCCAAGTTCGGAGGCGCCGGTGAAAACTGACGACTTGATCGAACGGCTGACCTCTGACCTTGAGCCGGCGTCGCCCTGGTGGGTCACGCGGCGCATCCTGATCGGCCTGGGGTCCGGAGCCTTCTTCTCGGCCCTGCTGATGATCTTCTGGCTGGGCGTGCGGCCCGACCTGATGGACGCCATGACCGGGACGATGTTCTGGGTGAAGTTCGCCTACACCCTGGCCTGTTCGGCGGTGCTGGCCGCCGCCCTGATCCGGGTGGCGCGGCCCGGCGGGTCCATGGGCTCCCTGGCATGGTCGCTGGCGGCCCCCTTCGCCCTGGTCGGCGGCATGGCGCTGTGGCGGCTGGCGAACGCCGACCCGGTGATCGCCCGAGGGATGGTGATGGGCGACTCCGCCGAGGTCTGTCCCTGGCGCATCGCGGTCCTCAGCATTCCCATCCTGGCCGGCGCGATCTGGGCCTTGCGGGGCCTGGCTCCCACGCGACTGGTCCTGTCGGGCCTCGTGGCCGGCGGCTGCGCCGGGGCCATTGGCGCCTGGATCTATGCCTTCCACTGTGACGAGAGCGCCGCAGCCTTCGTGGCCCTCTGGTACACCGCGGGCATGGCGGTGACAGCCCTGCTGGGCGCCCTGGCGGGGCGGCGGCTGCTGAGGTGGTGAACCTTCCCGGAGGGTTGGCTGGGGCGCTGGCTTGAGGTTAGAGGCGCTATTTGACCCCCCAAACCTCCGCCGGAACGCAGCCGTCCAGCGGACCTTCGGAATGACCGCCCTGGGTGATGGGGTGGCGTTCAACGCTCTCACACGGTGAGCTGCTCACCCAACGCCACTCCCAACCCCGCCAGCGCCGCCCCCACCGCCTGCGCCGGATATCCCGGAGCCGGGGCCGCCTTCGTCCCAGGCAAGGCGTGCAGGAAGGCGTCCATGATCGCCGCCACCGGCGCCTCACGGGCGAGGATCGGCCGCACGGCGGGGGGGCGCCGCTTCGCCGCCTCCAGCCACCGGGCATAGGCCCACCGGGCATAGGCGCTGTCATAGTCGGCGTGGGCGACCAGGAACGCCCGCTCTTCCGGTGAGAGATCGAACCCGGACCCAAGCGCATAGCCAAAGTCGGCGAGGTAGAGGTCTTCGCCGTCGGTCAACAGGTTGCGGGCGTGCAGGTCGAAGTGGAAAAGGCCCCGCTTGTTCATGAAGGCGACGGCGCCCATCCACTGATCGTGCGCGGCCGCCAGCTTCGCGCCCCTCGGCCGCGCGACTTTCAGCCAGGTCTCCAGGTCCCGGCCTACGAATTCCTGGATCATCACGATATTGGCCGGGGCGCGGGTCACCTCATCGACCCTGGCGATGATCGCCGGGTTTCCCGACCAGAACTCCGGGATCCGCGCCAGCCAGGCCAGCTGCCGCTCGCTGAGCTTCGGCGCCGTGCGCGGCAGCACCCGCGCGTGGTGCAGGATCGGAAAGTGTGGGCAGGCTCCGGCCAGCACCCAGCCGCTCGTCATCCGGGCGGCCGCCAGCTCCCGCCCCGCAGCGAAACCCGCCGAGCCCACGGCATATTGGTAGAGGCTGGGCAGGCCGAAGAGATCAGCGGTGACGCTTCCCGCCGGCCCGGCGTCGAGCTCGCGGCGGGTCAACGCCATGCGCTTGGCGAACACCCTCCGGCCCGCGAAATCCAGGATCGCGCTCTCGCTGCCATGGAAGCTGACCCGCCAGTCTGCCGCGTCCAACAGGGCTGCCAGGTCGCCGTCGCTGAGCGCCGCGAGGGGTGTCGCCACCGCCTCATGCGCCCGGCTCCGGCGCGCCAGTTTCTCCAGACCCATCGTGGCGATCCCCAAACCAACACCCTCGACGAAGCGCGAACCCTGGAGAAGTGACCCCGGGATGCTAACTCACGGTCGGCGTTCGATACAGCCTCGGTCGAGAGCCGTCACCGACGTCCTGCCGAGCAGCGGGCGCCATGAACTTCGCCTAACAGGCTGTTGAAGAAGTCCGTAGCGGCGTCGGACTCGGCATGATTCACTCCTTCCCAGAGGTGTTGAGGGGAAGGTGATGCGGGGTTCGGACAAGCGCTCGGGATCGTTGTTCTCGTACGTGGACCTGGAGGCGCGGGTGAGGCGCGATCATCCGCTGAGGCGGATTCGTCATTTCACCGACGCGGCGCTTGAGAGCCTGAGCGAGGACTTTTCACAGCTCTATTCGGGGATGGGCCGGCCGTCGGTTCCGCCGGAGATGCTGCTGCGGGCGATGCTGCTGCAGGCGTTCTATTCGATCCGCTCGGAGCGGCAGTTGATGGAACGGCTGGAGTTCGACCTGCTGTTCCGCTGGTTCGTGGGGCTGGGGGTCGATGATCCGGCCTGGGACCATTCGAGCTTCACCAAGAACCGCGACCGGCTGCTGGAAGGCGAGATCGCCGCCAAGTTCCTGGCCGCGGTGCTGGTCCAGCCGCAGGTCAAGCGGCTGCTGTCCACCGACCACTTCAGCGTCGATGGCACGCTGATCGAGGCCTGGGCTTCCATGAAGAGCTTCAAGCCCAGGGAACCGGGCGAGGATGACGCGCCGCCACCTCCAGCTTCGGGGGGCGGGCGCAACTCCGACGTGGACTTCAAGGGCCAGAAGCGCTCGAACGAGACGCACCGGAGCACCACCGATCCTGAGGCGAGACTGTACCGCAAGGGACCGGGCATGGAGGCCAGGCTCTGCTTCATCGGCCACACCCTGATGGAGAACCGCTCGGGCCTGATCGTCGACACCCGCCTGACCGCCGCGGACGGCCACGCCGAACGCAACGCCGCCCTGTCGATGAGCGAGCCGCGCGCCGACCGGCCCCGCGCGATCAGCCTGGGCGCGGACAAGGGCTATGACGCCGAGGACTTCGTCAACGAGCTGAAGTCGATGAACGTGCGCCCGCACGTGGCCCAGAACACCAACCGCCGTCGCTCGGCCATCGACGGGCGCACCACCCGTCATCCCGGCTACGGCATGAGCCAGAAGATCCGCAAGCGCATCGAGGAAGGGTTCGGCTGGATCAAGACCATAGCCGGTCAGCGCAAGACCCGGTTCCGAGGCCGGGACAAGGTCGGATGGGCCTTCGCCCTCGCGGCGGCGGCCTACAATCTGGTCCGCCTGCCCAAGCTCATCGAGGCTCCGGCATGACCCTCCAGGGCAAGTGGCGGATCGTCGAGATGCCGGATTATGAGGCCGACTTTCCCGACATGATGGGTCCTGCCTACATCCTGTTCGGCCCCGCCGGCGGCGAGTTCGCCTTCGGATGCGTCACCGGGACCTTCCCGGGCCACCTCGATGACGATGCCGATGCTGTCCAGTTCAGTTGGGACGGCAACGACGAGATGGATGAAGCCTGCGGCGAGGGATGGGCCGAAATTCAGCCCGACGGCTCGCTCGCCGGAGAAATTATCTTCCACGGCGGCGACGAAATCGCCTTCACCGCCAAGCCGTGGCCGACTTCTTCAACAGCCTGCTAAGGGTGGAAAGCGGCCCTCCGGCATTCTTCATCGCTCACGCGGTCACTGACCGGACGCGGCGATTCTGCGCGCCTTGAGAGATCCGACAGTGAGAAGCTGCAAGCTTCCTCTACGCATGGATTAGCCCGCGCTCTAAGGCTAGGCTGGCCTATGGCAACAGGTCGGACATCGCTTTTTGTCGGCGTCGCGGCGGCGCTGGGCCTCACCTTCTCAGCTCCCGGCCCGTCCGATCCTCCACCCTGCCATGCGGCATTGGTTGGCCCCGCCCGATGCCCCTATGAGCCCCGCGATCCCGGACATTCACTGCCCAAAAAGCGGGTGGCCGTGCTGTGCGTGTTTCGACATCAGGCGATCGTGGCGTTGTCCTCCGGCGACCCCGTCTGGGATGCTGAAGTCCGAGAAGCGATTGCGGAAATGGGCTGGAACGCGGGGGTCAAGACGCCCGCCGGGTGGGTTCCCACGGGCGTAAGCTCGAATTGGTCACCCGCACCTCGTGCGCCGGACATAGACTGCGAGGAGATAAGAAAATTCATCGGCCTGACTACAGAATAGGCCCTCTTGGGTCCTGGCGATCGAACCCGGTGCGCAAGTACTCGGATGGGGACGCGCCGAAGGTCTCGAAGCGGTGGAAAGCGGATGCTGGGCGAGAAGGCTCCCGCTGATGAAGCTGCATCTGCCCGCCCCGCTTCTGTTCATCCTGCTCCTTTCAGGGTGCGCCCATGGGCCGCCCCGTTACGGAGAGACGCGTCACGAAAAGAACGTGCAGGTCTGTGCTGAGGCGGCCAATACCTTGGACATTGGCGCGAAACTGAGACCAGACGGCACCTGCGACATTACCCACTGGAGCCCTTAGGCAAGGTTGGGTTGCCGTCAGCTTTGGGTCGCGAGCGGTCCCGAGCAAGGCCGCCACAAGCAGACCTTCCCTGGATCGCCGGAAGCCGGACCCGGTCGATGTCCGCAGGGGTGGAACGCGGGCCTCGCTGCAGCTAGGCTTCGTCTGTGCCTGGCGCGCCAGGATCATATGAGGTTCGCTAGGGTCGATCCTCACCAGGAAAGGGCCGGCGCATGATCACCGTGTGGGGCGGACAGACCTCGCGATCGATCCGGGTCGTCTGGGTGCTGGAGGAGATGGGCCTTCCCTACAGCGTGCGGC
>NZ_JBBKVV010000146.1:0-14351 GCF_037968635.1 Phenylobacterium sp. | reverse complement strand
CGGATGTTCGGGATCATGCCCGGCGCGCTCGGGGAGCGGGCGGCCTTCGGCGCAAAGTTGATCAGTATCTTCCCGGAGAACTTCGCCCTGGGCCAAGCGTCGCATCAGGGGGTGGTGGTCCTGTTTGACTCCGACAGCGGTGCGCCGATCTGCGTGGCCCATGCGGGCGAAGTCACCGCCATCCGCACGGCGGCGGCCAGCGCCGTGGCCACCGACGCGCTCGCCCGACCCGATGCAGGGCGTCTCGCCATCCTCGGCTACGGTGAGCAGGCCGAGACCCATCTGCGGGCGTTGCGCCACGTGCGCGATATCGATCACGTCACCGTCTGGGGGCGTTCTCCGGCGCGGGCCGAGGCCTTCGCAACCCGAATGGCCGCCGAGACGGGCCAGCCTGTGGTGGCGTGCGCCGAGGTCGAGAGGGCTGTGGCGCAGGCCGACATCATCTGCACGGTCAGTGGGGCGGAGGAGCCGATCCTGAAGGGCGCCTGGGTGCGGCCCGGGACGCACCTGAATCTGGTTGGCTCCAGCCGCGCCGGGCCTGTCGAGGTCGACGAGGACCTGGTGGCGGTCAGCCGCTTCATCGCCGACAGCCGCGAGGGCGTCCTGGTCCAAGGGGCGGAATTTCTCAGGGCCAAGGCCTCGGGCCGGGTGGGCGACGACCATGTGGTCGGAGAGATCGGCCAGGTGCTGTCGGGCGCCCTTCCGGGCCGTCAGTCGACCGACCAGATCACCGCCTACAAGTCACTCGGTCACATCGTGCAGGACCTGGCCAGTGTGCAGGCTCTGTTCTCAGGCCGGCGGTGACCGCGCCGGGAGAAAGCCCGGCATCCGCAGCAGGCCCGCGCTGACCAGCGCCACAAGCAGGCCCACGGGGAAGATCTCCAGTGCGGTCATCGGCATCCGGTAGAGCGGGTTTTCGTAGGCCTTGGCCATGGCCTCCATCTCGGTCGCCAGCTTGGCGTAGGCAGCGCCTGAGACACCCGCGGCACGTTTGGCCGCCAGGGTCTCGGCGACCATCTCCGGCATGAACCTGTAGTGGGTCAGGGCGAGGTAGATTTCCCACACTGCGACATAGGCCAGCGAAGCCAACGCCGCGATGCCCAGCCCCATGAGGAAGGCGGTGCGGAACTTGATGACGCCGCCCAGCACACCGTCGCGATACTGCTTCACCGCCACCAGGATCGACGACAGGGCCACCAGCATGATGAGGTAGCCCACCACGACGCTGCCGTGCGAGCCGCCCGACATCATGATGCTGGCGAGGATTCCGATGATGGCGACCACGCCTGAGATTAGGCCGTAGGTCAGAATGATGCGGGTCATGTTGACTGTTCCCCAGTTGGACCGCGAGGATGCGCCGGGGTTCAGCTTCCGGCTATGACCCAAAAGGGTGAGATCGCGCGGCTGGTCCCCTTGGCTCAGGGAAGAAGGTGAAGGTCGCGGGCCTTTCGCACCGCCTGGGTGCGGCGGTTGACCTCCAGCTTGGAAAACAGATTTGCGGCGTGGGTCTTCACCGTATTGGGCGAGACACCCAGGGTGCGGGCGATCTCCTTGTTGGACTGGCCGGCGGCGAGCCGCTCGAGCACCTTCACCTCCTGGCGCGTGAGACCGAGAGCGGCCACGGCGGCGGTATTGGGTTCAAAGGGGCTTGGCGCCTTGCGGCTGTTGAGCTTCCAGCCAACCCAGACCCCGCCGGCCGCGAAGGCCACGCCGATCAGCGCGATGTAGATCTCCAAGGAAAAAGCTCGCGCCAGAAAGCGATACTCCAGCCACTGCAGCGCGAAGGCGCCGGCGGCGAGGAGCAAGGCCCAGAGGATGAGCGGACGAACCATGTCGGGATGGTGGGTGATCCCACACGAAGGTCAACATCGAGGCCGTCGCATGGCGTCCTTGGTTGGGGCTGACCCATCCCCACGCATGGACTAAGGTGGCGCCCAGACTTGAGAAAGGCCCGTCATGACCGCAAGCCTGCGCCGTCCCCCGACCTTGCTGACCATCGGCCAGCTGTGCCGCGAATTCGAGGTCACCCCCCGAACCCTGCGGTATTATGAGGAGCAGGGCCTGCTGTCGCCGGAGCGTCGGGAGCAGCAGCGGCTCTATTCCCGCCGCGAGCGCGCACGGCTGCAGCTGATCCTGCGGGGCCGCCGGGTTGGCCTGTCGCTGGCCCAGATCCGGGAAGTGCTGGACCTGCACAATCCAGCCGATCAGGACGCGGCGCAGAACGCTGTGGCCCTGCGCGCCTTCCAGCAGCGGATCGTGGCCCTGGAACAGCAGCGGGAAGAGGTGGTGGGCGCCATCGAAACCCTCGAAGCCGCCTGCGCCCGCCTGGAAGCGCATCTCCAGCACTGAGTCGCGACGTTGAAGCGGCCCGGTCCATTGAAGGGGCCGGCTTTCAGCTTTGGTTTACCTTACCGTCCGATCCTTTGGACGCTCATGCACACAGATCGCCGCGTCGCGGCTGGGACCGCCGGTCGCGGCGGAAATTGCACATGTCAAATACCTCTCGACGCCCGCTCGCCGGGCTTGCGACTCTATTGGTCGCCGCTGTCCTGTTGCTGATCGGCACGGCGCGAGCCGAAGCGGCGAACGCTGTCGATGTGGGGAAATTCGCGGCCGTCGTCATGGACGCCGCGACGGGTGAAGTTCTCTATGAATATGAACCCGACGCGCGACGCTTCCCGGCGTCCCTGACCAAGGTGATGACTCTCTACATGGCGTTCGACGCCCTGGAACACGGGAAGCTGCAGCGGGAGTCCAAGGTGACGATGTCCCGGCACTCCGCGGCTCAGCCCCCTTCCAAGCTCGGCCTTCCCGTGGGCGGGCAGTTGACGGTGGCCCAGGCCATGGATGTCATGGTGGTGAAGTCGGCCAATGACGTGGCCTCCGCCCTGGCCGAAACCCTGGGCGGAAGTGAACGTGCGTTCGCCCGGCAGATGACCGAGCGCGCCCGCGAGCTGGGCATGACCGGAACCCACTTCATGAACGCGTCGGGACTGCCCAATTCCCGCCATGTGAGCACGGCCAGGGATATGGCGATCATGGCGCGGTCATTTCTGCGCGACCATCCGCAGGACTACAGGCTGTTTGACCAGGAGCAGACGGTGTTCCGGGGGCGGACCATCCATGGTCACAACCGGCTGCTGGCCCGTACCGGGGTCGACGGTTTCAAGACGGGTTACACCAACGCCTCGGGCTACAATCTGCTGACGTCCGGGGTGCAGGACGGCCGTCGCATCATCGCCGTGGTTCTAGGTGGCCGGACAGCCCATAGCCGTGACCAGTTGATGCGGGCGTTGATGGGCGCCGGCTTCACAACACTGGCCGTCCGGTATGCGGGGATTGACGTCTCAATGCGACACCTGCTCGGCGTCGCGGACCCCGCCTATGCGGCCGGTCGGCAGTTGGCCGCCGCGCATCGGCCAGCCGCGAGCAAGATTGCCCAGGGAGACCAGGATGTCGCCAAGGCCGCACGGTCGAAGGGGGCTTGGTGGGTTCAGGTGGGCGCCTTCCGGGACAAGAGCCGCGCGCGCTCGCAGCTCGCCGCGCTCGGGCGCCGTCACCCCAAGCGTCTGGGCCAGGCGGCCTACACTCTCGAGCCCTCCGGCAAGCTGTTCCTGGCGCGGTTTGGCGGCTTGACGGATCGCGACGCCACCTCGGCCTGTGAGCTTCTGCGGTCGGAAGGCGCCGACTGTCTGGCCGGCTCGGCGTCGGCCGACTAGCCAGATCAGGGGGGCGGCCCGCCGTCCAATAGGGGCTGCCAGAGGCGCGATCCATGCTAGTCAGGGCCCGCGCGGCGAGGACGCCCGCGATGGCGTCGAGACGAGCATGCTTGAGAGTCCCTTCACCCAGTCGCCGGTGAAAATCGGCGTGATCGGACTGGGCTATGTCGGCCTGCCCCTAGCCGTGGCCCTGGCGGAGCATTATCCGGTCGTGGGGTTCGATATCGGCGGCGAGCGGATCGCCGAGCTGAAGTCCGGCCATGACCGCACACTCGAGGTCGACTCCGAGGAGCTGGCGGCGGCAAGCCGGCTCTCCTTCTCCCTCGATGAGGCGGACCTGAAGACCTGCAACGTCTTCATCGTCACGGTCCCGACCCCGATCGACCGGCACAAAAGACCTGACATCTCGGCCCTGCTGGCCGCCAGCCGCACCGTGGGGCGGGTGATCTCCAGGGGCGGTGTGGTGATCTATGAATCCACCGTCTATCCGGGCGCGACCGAAGAGGACTGCGTGCCGGTGGTGGAGCAGGTCTCGGGCCTGAGCTTCAACGCCGACTTCTTCGCCGGGTACAGCCCCGAGCGCGCCAATCCCGGCGACCGGGCGCACCGGCTCTCCTCCATCATCAAGGTGACGTCCGGCTCGACGCCGGCGGTGGCGGCCTTCGTCGACGCCCTCTACGGCGCCGTGGTGACGGCGGGCACCCACCTGGCGAGTTCGATCCGGGTCGCCGAGGCCGCCAAGGTGATCGAGAACACCCAGCGCGACTTGAACATCGCGCTGATCAACGAGTTCTCCCTGATCTTCAACCGCCTGGGGATCGATACCCAGGAGGTTCTGGCCGCGGCCGGCACCAAGTGGAACTTCCTGAAGTTCCAGCCGGGCCTGGTGGGCGGCCACTGTATCGGGGTCGATCCCTACTACCTGACGCACAAGGCCCAGGACGCCGGCTACGACCCGCAGGTGATCCTGGCCGGGCGGCGGATCAATGACGGCATGGGCGCCTATATCGCCCAGAGTCTGATCAAGACCATGATCCAGCGCGACACCAAGGTGCGCGGGGCCCGGGTGCTGGTGATGGGCCTGACCTTCAAGGAAAACTGCCCCGACCTGCGCAACACCCGAGTGATCGATATCGTCCGTGAACTGGCTGACTACGATGTCAGCGTCGACGTCCACGACCCCTGGGTCGACGCTGACGAGACCCATGCCGAATACGGCGTCCGACCGGTCGCCGACCTTGCCAAGGGCGCCTATGACGCCATCGTCGTGGCGGTGGCCCATTCCGTCTTCCTGGAGATGGGCCTGCCGGCCATCCGGGCGCTCGGAAAGGTGGGCGCGGTGCTCTACGACGTGAAGTCGGTCTTCCCCAAGGGCGAGGCTGACCTGCGGCTCTAGGGTCGGCCGTTCACCGGGTGAGGCGCAGATTGTCGATGGAGCCTGCGATGGAGTCGAAAGCCGCCGACAGGTCCGCGACGTCCTGCACGTCATAGAACTTGTCGGGGCTTGAGGCGCAGTCTTCCAAGAGGGAGGATTCGCCGCTGCGGACCTCCACCCGGACGGTGTAGACCACGATGTCCTTGGCCTTGACGTTGTCGCAGAGCAGGGCGAGCCGGTCGTCCATCCGATTGGTTCGTGTGCCGGAGTTGGCGCTGGTGACCCCCAACAGGCCCTGCCAGATATAGCCCAGGCCGCTGTAGTAGGACTTGTTCTGCTCCCAACCGGACGATGGATCACCCATGGTGTTCACGCCGTCTGTCATCAGGATGATGATCTTGCGCACGTGCGGCGTCGAATAGGGCGTGCCGTCGGCGAAGGGCGCGTTTGGCGAGAGCATCCGCCACCCCCAGGCCATGCCGAGCGGAATATTGGTGTCGCCCACCGCGGTCATGTCGTCGATCGCCGACTTGATGCTGGCGCTGCTGGTGGTGAGCCGCACGATGGGTTGAAGCCCGCAACCCGCATTTGGGCCGTATTCGTATCCCGACCTGAAGCTGCCGCTGCGCGGGGACTTCTTGTACTTGGCGGCGTTCAGCTCACGCACGCTCCAGCTGGAACTGGAGGTCGCATCATCGAGATAGTCGTTGGGATAACCCGAAAACCCATCATTGGCGTCCGGCTCATCTGGCCAGAAATACGGGACAAATCTTGTCGCCGGGGTTGACGTGGTTGGCGCGGTCTCCTGGACATCATAGGGCTGCCGACGCGCCTCGACGCAGCCCTCCCAGGGCTCGCCCATGGCCTTGAGCAAGGCCATGCGATCACTCTGGGTGTTGAAGATGTCCTTTCCCGCCGCAACGTGGGCTTTGCCTTCGGGGTCGATCCAGGTGGGGATGCCGGGGCCGCTGTGAGTGTTGGCCTTGTACTTCTTGACGCTGGTGGTGTCCTGGACCCTGACGGTCATGGAGAAGGGCACCAGGGACATCTTCAGCGGATCTGCTTGCGGACTTCTCGCGGCGGCGACTTCAAGTTTGTCGACAAGGTCCTTGGCGGAGGTCTTCAAGGTCGCGAGCTTCTTGCCGGACATGGAGCCGGTGTTGTCCAGCACCAGCGCGAGTTCCAGCCGGTCCAGGGAGCGGACGACTTCCGACGTCGCGCGCAGGTTCTCGTGGGGCCACAGTCCGGCGGCGAGAGCGGGCATCTCCACTTCAGCGTGGGCCACCACGGTGTCGCCCTGCAGCGCAAAGGTCGAGGCCACGATCGTGGCGCTGTTGGGCAGCGAAAGGTTGGCCAGGAGCGCCGCGTCGCCGACCGCGTCGACGGCCGCCGATGTCTTCCCGGGCGAGCGGGCGGCGAAGAGGGCGGCGGCGTCCAGAGCGTCCTGCAGGCGTGTGCGTTGAGTGGACGCCAAGTAGATGTCGAACACGCCCAACATCAGGGGGGCCAGGAGCGCCAATGTGACGGCGAATATCACCGCTGACACGCCTCGATCGTCTTTGATCGCAGCTCTCAGAGCTGGCCTGAAGGCGCGGCGTGGCCTGGCGCATCGTGCCGGTGGGCCGCTCGTAGAGCTGACAACTGGACGACGCCGCCCCGAAACCTCAAATTTCCACATGGGTAGAGGGTTCAGCCTTTGGCCTAACGAAAGGCTAAGGCCGGCCACATCGGGGGGTGATCGGGACCAGGCAGTTGTCGCAATCTCTTGATTTCAAAAGAATATCAGAGGCTTCAGGCTGCGAACACATTCTCGGCGCCCCGGGGGGCGATCTCTCACACGGCCCTAGGCAAGCGCCTTGGCCACCGCTGGCGCCAGTCGTTGGGCGATCAGGGCCGCGCCCTGGGCGTTGGGGTGGATGCCGTCGCGCTGGTTCAGCCTGGTGAGGCCCGACACGCCCGCCAGCAGGTTGGGATAGAAGGCGACACCCTGCGCCTTGGCCACGGCGGGGAAGACGGCGTTGAACTCCCGCGCATACCCGCCGCCGATGGCCGGAGGGGCCGCGAGACCCGCCAGCAGCACCCTGATCTTCCGAGCCTTCAGCCGCTTCACGATAGCGTCCAGATTGGCCTTGGTGGTTCCGGGTTTCAGACCCTGCAGCAGGTCGTTGCCGCCCAGGGCCACGATGCAGAGGCGGGTGTCCTTCTGCACGCTGAAGTCCACGCGGGCCAGGCCGCCGGCCGTGGTGTCGCCGGAAACGCCGGCGGGTCGGATGACCGCGCTCTTGCCCAGTTTGGCGAGCTCGGCCTGAAGCCGGGCCGGGAAGGCGACCGAGGCCGGCAGCCCGAACCCGGCGGTGATTGAGTCCCCAAGAATAGTCACGACGGGCCGGCCCGCGGCGAGCGCGGGGAGGGGCGTGGCCAGGACGGCGGCGATCAAGTGGCGGCGGGTCAGCATGGAGCAGGTGTATCGATCATGAGTCTGTCCTATTTAAGGGCTCAGCATCACAGCTCAATGGAAGCAGGACCCCACTTGGCGCAGATGACGCAGGCCGGCGCGCCGGTGGAACTGGACGGCGTGTCTCTCAGCCTGCCTTCGGCGGCGGGCCCGGTGGAGATTCTGCGCGACCTGACGTTCCGGGTGTCCCCCGGTGAGCGGGTGGCGGTGACCGGCCCCTCGGGCTCGGGCAAGTCCTCTTTGATCTCGGTGGCGGCGGGGCTGGAACTGCCAACGGCTGGAACCGTGCGGCTGTTTGGGCAGGACCTGGCCAAGCTGGACGAGGACGGCCGCGCCCGTCTGCGCCGGGGCAAGGTGTCCCTGGTGTTTCAGTCCTTCCACCTGCTGCCCAACATGACGGCGGCCGAGAATATCGCCGCGCCCCTGGAGATCGCCGGACGTCGCGACGCCGCCGAGCTGGCGCGGTCCTGGCTGGACAGGGTGGGCCTGGCCGCGCGGGGCCGCCACTATCCGCACCAGCTTTCCGGTGGAGAGCAGCAACGCATCGCCTTGGCGCGCGCGCTCGCGCCGCGGCCCGCCTTGCTGTTCGCCGACGAGCCCACGGGAAATCTCGACGCCGCCAACGCGGCCCTGGTGGCTGACCTGATGTTCGATCTGGTGATCGAGACCGGCGCGGCCCTGGTGCTGGTGACCCATGATCCGGTCCTGGCCCAGCGGGCCGACCGGCAGGTTGTGCTAGGGGACGGTCGGACGGTCACCGCGCCATGAGCCCGCTGGCCTGGAGGTTCGCCGTGCGCGAGCTGCGCGGCGGGGTGCGGGGCTTCCGCATCTTCCTGGCCTGCCTGGCCCTGGGGGTGGCGGCGATCGCCGCGGCGGGTTCGACGGCCGAGGCGTTCCGGCAAGGGCTGGCTGGTCAGGCCCGCGAAATCCTTGGCGGCGACCTGGCTGCGACCCTCGAGCAGCGCCGCTTCACGCCCGCCGAGCGGGCGGCGATGTCGAGGATCGGCGAGGTATCCCTCGCGGTCAGCGCGCGGGCCATGGCCGAGGCGCCGTCGGGTGAGCGACGCCTGGTGGAACTGCGGGGTGTCAGCGGCGCCTATCCCTTGGCAGGCAAGGTCGAACTGCTGGGCGCGTCGTCCCTTGCCGAGGCCCTTCGTCCCACGGGCGGCGTCCCGGGGGCCGCGGTGGAACAGGCGCTGCTGGATCGGCTGGGCTTGAGGCTGGGCGACCAGATGCTGGTCGGCAATAGCCCGATGATCGCCCGAGCCGTGCTGGTTCAGGAGCCAGACCGCCTTTCGCGAGGGTTCGCCCTTGGTCCTCGCGTGCTCACCGCCCTGTCAGTGGTGGAGGCGGGCGGCTTCCTGGAGCCGGGCCTGCCGTTCGGCGAAACCGCGCGGATCGCCCTGCCGCCCGACGAGGAGACCGCGCCCGCCGCCAAGATTCTGCGCTCGGCGCTAAAGGGGGCGCAGGCCCGTGTCCGCGAACGGGACGAAGCCGCACCGGGCGTGCGGCGCTTGATCGAGCAGCTGGAGTACTTCCTGGGATTCATCGGCCTGGCCTCCCTGGTGGCCGGCGGCCTGGGGGTGCATGGCGCGGTTTCGGCCTTCCTGGAACAGCGCAAGCCGGTGATCGCGGTGCTGAAGGCCCTGGGCGCCGATGGACCGCTGGTGCGAAATCTCTATCTGATCCAGATCGGAGCCCTGGCGGTGTTGGGCGTCGCCATCGGGCTGGCGGTCGGCGCCGCCGCGCCCCTGGTCCTGGGGGCGTTGATCGCCGATGACCTGCCGATTCCGGCCCTGTTCGGCGTCTACCCGGTGCCCCTCTTGAAGGCAGGCGCCTTTGGACTGTTGTCGGCGGCGGCCTTCGCCTTGGGTCCGCTGGCTCGCGCCCGGCTGACCTCGCCCGCGACGCTTTTCCGCCACGACCTGCCCCCCCGGTTCGCCTGGGGCGTGGAGATCGTCGGAGCCGGTCTGGCCGCCTGTGCGCTCGCCGCCCTGGCGGTGGCGACCGCGCCGACGCCCCTGGCGGCGGGGATCATGATCGCCGGAGTGGTGGCCGCCTTCGGCATCCTCTGGGGCCTTGGTCTCGGCGGCGCCTGGCTGGCGGGCCGCGCCCGGATCGGGACGAGGGGAGCGCTACGGATCGCCCTGGCCAGCCTGGCGGGACCGCGCTCGGCGGCCCGCACCGCCGCGCCGGCCATCGGTCTGGGGGTCGCCCTGCTGGCCTCCGTGGTGCTGATACAGTCCAGCTTGCTGCGGCAAGTGGCGGAGGTGGCGCCTCGAACCGCGCCGGCCCTGGTGTTCACAGAGATTCCGGGCGAGCGGGTCGCGGCCTTCGACACCGCCCTGAGCAAGGCCTTCGGGGTTCCGCTGACCGCCGACATCTATCTGCGCGCGCCCTTCGCCACCGGAAGGATCAGCCAGATCAGGGGCAAGCCGGTGGTGACCAGCCAGATCGCGGCCTCCGAGCGCTGGGCCTATGACAATGACATCTCGCTCTCGGCGATCGGCGCGGAGCCGCCGGCCGCCGGGATCGTCGTGGGAGAATGGTGGCCCGCCGACTATGCCGGGCCGCCACTGCTGGCCATGGAGGCCGACGTCGCCAAGGCCGGAGACCTGAACCTGGGCGACCGCGTCACCTTGTCGGTGCTGGGCCGCGACATCGAGGCGAAGATCGCCGTGCTTCGAAAGGTCGACTTCGGTGGCTTCGGGGCCAGCTTCCCCTTGGTTCTGGATCCTGGCGCGCTTGCGGGCGCCAACCTGCGCCATGTCGCGATCGCCAAGGCCAGCAAGGCGCAGGAGGCCAAGGCCACCCGGGCCCTGGGCGACGACTTCGCCGAGGTCAACGTGATCTCCGTGCGTGAACAGCTTGAGGCGGCCACGGAGTTGTTCGGCAGACTGGCGCTGGCCATCCGCGGCGCGGCCGGTGTCGCGGCTCTGGCCGGGCTCCTGGTGCTGGCCGGCGCTATCGCCGCGGGCGCGCAGTCACGGATGCGGGAGGCCGCGATCCTCAAGGTGCTGGGCGCTTCACGCGGCCAGATTCTCGGCGTCTACGTTCTGGAGTACGGCGCGGTGGGCGTGGTGGCCGGGGCGGCGGGAGTCGCCTTGGGCTGCGCGGCGGCCTGGCCGGTGGTCACCCTGGTCTTCCACGCTCATTGGAGCGTCGACTGGACAGGGATCGCGGCCCTGGTGGGTGGGGCGGCCCTGCTGGCGGCGCTGGGCGGGCTAGCCGCCTCGCTGCAGGCGCTTTCGCGCCGTCCCGCGCCGGCCCTGCGTAGCGAGTAGGCTCGGCCAGGCGAGCCGTCATCAGGGTCAACGCGCTGCCTGGTGGCGTTTTGGGCCCTGGAAGCTTTCTGGGATTGCATGAAATCCTGTCCGGCCGAGCCCCCGTCACGCTACGCAATGTGACGCTACGGAGGGGTAGCGCGCGCCCTCCCAAGGGAGAAGCCGCCCCTTTGAGTTGCGCCCCATGCAGGGAAACCCAGGCAAATTTCGCTCTCGGATGCCGAAGACACGGGGCGGGGCGTGGCGATAATGTGACAGAACGGGGTCAAAGGCATGTGCGGAAGGTTTCCACGATTGACCCCGTAACATCCGAGACGCCTTAGTCACGGTAGTGGGATTTTTCGAAATCCGATTCTGGGGAGCGTGCCTCGAAGGTCGCTTGGGCCTGTCGAGCCGCTGGAGGACTTTATCTTGAAAGCTGACTCAATGCGGTCGCGCCTGCTGGCGTCGACCATGATCTGCGGTGCGGCCTTCGCCGCCGCCAGCGCGGCCTACGCGCAAGCAAACGAAGTGACCGAAGTCGTCGTCACCGGTTCGCGGATTGTCCGTCAGGACTACGTGGCCAACAGCCCGATCTCGACCGTGACCGGCGAGCAGGCGGTGGCGAATGCGGACATCACGCTCGACACCTATCTGAACACCCTGCCGCAGGTGAACCCGTCCGGAACCACCACCTCCAACAACCCCGGCAACGGTGGTCAGTCCAACATCGACCTTCGTGGTCTGGGCGCGAACCGTAACGTGGTGCTGGTCGACGGTCGTCGTCCGATGGTGTCGGCCAACAACCTCACGGTCGACCTGAACACCATTCCGCAGGCCCTGATCGAAAGCATCGAAGTCATCACCGGCGGCGCCGGTGCGGCCTACGGCGCCGACGCCATCGCCGGCGCGGTCAACGTCAAGCTGAAGCGCAATTTCGAAGGCGTCGATATGCGCGCCAACTACTCCAACAGCACCGAGTTCTGGGATGCTGAAGAGTACCAACTGTCGGCCGCCATCGGTGGCAACTTCGCCGACGGCAAGGGCAACGCGGTGTTCGGCTTCGACCGCTCCTATCGTCAAGCGATGATCAAGTCGCAGCGTGCGTTCTCGCAGAACGCCACCTCGACCACCTCCTTCCTCCCGGAAGGTAACCTGTTCTGGACCTCGTCCAACGCCCCGACCAAAGCGGCCCTGGACGGCATCTTCGGCACCTACGGCGTCACTCCGGCCCAGATCAGCCTGCAGTCGGGCACCCTCGGCTTCAACAAGGATGGCTCGCTGTTCTACCGGGGCGTTTTCAACAGCCCCCTGGACGCGCAGCACTATACCGGCCCGATCGACGGCACAGTGAACCAGGCCCTTTACCCTGACCTGTACAGCTACAACTTCGACTTTGTGAACATCCTGACCCTGCCGCTCGACCGGTACTCCTTCATGACGAAGGTGAACTACGAGCTGGACAACGGCATCGAGTTCTTCGCCTCGGCCGGCTGGACGGAATACACCGCCGCCACCGCCCTGGCTCCGACTCCGTTCCCGACGGTCAACACCCGCAACGCCAGCACCGCCCGCACCCAGGACGTGGTTTCCAGCCTGGTGAACCCGGGCCAACAAGTCGCCCAGCAGCTGGTGATCCCGGTCACCAACCCCTTCATCTCGGCCGATTTGCGCACCCTGCTGAACTCGCGGACGGGTGATGACCCGGTCTTGGCCGGCGCCGGCGCCACCGAGCCCTTCAGGTTGCGCCAGCGCACCCTGGACCTCGGCCTGCGTCAGTCCAACTACGAGAACACCGTCATCCAGTTCATGGCCGGCGTTAAGGGCCCGGTGGGCGACACCGGCTTCAACTTCGAGTTCTCGGTCAGCGAAGGTCGCACCGAGATCGATCAGACGCAGACCGGGAACCTCAACACCCAGCGTATGCAGACCCTGATCGAAGCGGCCGACGGCGGCGCCAGCATCTGCGCCGGCGGCTTCAACATCTTTGGCCGTCAGCCTATCTCGGCCGCCTGCCGCACCTACCTGGCGTCCTCGACCACTCTGTCCACGGCGATGACCACCCAGATCGCCCAGGGCTTCGTGACCGGTAAGATCGCTGAGCTCCCGGCTGGTGATGTCGCCATCGTGCTCGGCGCCGAGTATCGCGGCTTCGAATACGACTTCGATCCGGGTTCGGCCTCGGGCCCGATCTCGGGCTTCAACACCCAGAACCCCGACCGCGGCACCAACTCGTTCAAGGACTATTTCGGCGAAATGGCCATTCCGCTGGTCAAGGACCAGGCCCTCATCAAGAGCCTGGAACTTAACCTCGGCGCTCGCTACTCCTTGAACGAATTCGCCGACAAGATCGCCGGCGACAAAGTCGAACTGGACGGCGTCTGGGCCTACAAGGCCGAGCTGAACTGGGAGGTCAACGACCTCTTGCGGGCTCGCGCTTCGTACCAGCGCTCCGTCCGCGCCCCGAACTTCTCGGAGCTGTTCGCGGGTGGGGGCAGCGCCCCTCAGTACTTCGATCCCTGCTCGCGGACGAGCCAGGCCCGGGCCGGCGCCACTGGCGCTCAGGTCACGGCGCTTTGCCAGACCGCTGGCTTCAACGGCGGCGTGAGCGCGGGCTCCATCGCCACCTTCGTCCAGACCCCGGGTTCGCAGATCGGTGTGGACCTGCTGGGTAACAAGGCCCTGAAGCCGGAAGAAGGCACCACCTTCACCGCCGGCCTGGTCTGGAAGTCTCCGTGGGAAAACCAGTGGCTGTCGCGCCTGCAAGGTTCGATTGACTACTACAATATCAAGATCGACGACGCGATCCTGACCCCGACCCCGAACCAGATCGTGGCCGCCTGCTACAACTACTATGGCACCAACCCGACCTACAGCCCTGCCAACACCAACTGCGATGGCATCCTGCGGGTCGGTGCGGACATCCTCTGGGTGTACAATCCCAACAACGGCTACAACGAGTTCACCGCCTCCAACGGCGGCCACCAGAAGACGTCGGGCATCGACATCCAGTTCGATTACGGCTTCGACCTGGAATGGCTCGGCGCTCCGTCGACCTGGGGTTCGGTTCGCATCGGTGCGGTCCTCACCCACGTGATCGAGTTCAAACAGCAGGACCCGATCTCCGGCGTGCCGGAACTCGACTTCGCTGGCACCGTTTCCTACTTCGGCGCTGGCCTCGGCACGAGCTTCCCGGACTGGAAGGCGACCATCAACACCAACTGGACCGTCGGTGACTTCAAGTTCGACGCCCGCGCCCGCTACATCGCGGCGATGGAAAACCGTCTGAACGTCGAGTTCCCGGGTGAAACGCAATTCACCGGTCCGGACGCTGTCTGGTACCTCGACCTGGCCGGCACCTACGCGCTGTCGGACAACGTCGAGTTCCGCCTGGGCGTGAACAACGTCTTCAACAAGGAAGCCGAAACCTACGCGCCGAACGTGCAATCGGGCACCGATCCGTCGACCTACGACGTTGTCGGCCGCCGGGTGTTTGGTGGCATCAAGCTGCGCTTCTAAGCCCAGTCTGAGCTAAAGAA
>NZ_JBBKVV010000145.1:0-8467 GCF_037968635.1 Phenylobacterium sp. | reverse complement strand
AAACTGGCCGACATCCTCACCGATACCGGCCTGACCGAGATCGAGGTGGAGCATTCGGGCCTGCTGCACGTACTGCGCGGGCGCGGCGGTCAGGGTGCGGGCGACGCGGATCTTCAGGCCCGAATGCTCCACCTCGATCTCGGTCAGGCCGGTATCGGTGAGGATGTCGGCCAGTTTGCGCACTAGACGCGCGTCGATCGGATCGGCGGGAGCCTTCGGAGTGCTAGCCATGGAAAAGACCCTTATTCTTTTGGCTTGAGGAAGTTACGCGGATTGACCCGCGGCGGCTTCGATCGCCAGGACATAACTTTGCGCGCCGAAACCGGACACCAGTCCGGTGGCCGCCAACGAGACGTAGGTTTCCCGGCGGAACGCCTCGCGGGCCGCCGGGTTTGAGAGGTGGCACTCGACGATGGGGATATCGAGCATCTTCAAGGCGTCCAGCAGGGCGATGGAGGTGTGCCCATAGGCCGCCGGGTTGATGACCAGGGCTGAGGCCTGGGTGCGCGCTTCCTGCACCCAGTCGATCAGCTGGCCTTCGTGATTGGATTGATGGAACACGACGGTTCGCCCCAGGGCGGCGGCGCGTTGCTCACAGAGCTTGCGCACATCGTCCAGCGTGGCTTTTCCGTAAATCTCAGGTTCGCGGACGCCCAGGAGGTTGAGGTTCGGCCCGCTCAGCACATAGATCGGTTTCGACATTCGGCTCCGCCGTCGATTCCGCCGTCTTGTAACGGTCGGCGGCGGGGGTCACAAGCACTGGGAATGAACGACGTGTTGGACGAGGCGGTCATGACCCTGACCATCAATGGCGAGACGCGGTCCTTTTCGGGCCTTACGGACCTGGCCGCCCTGGTGCTGAGCCTGGGCCTGGACCCCCGCAAGGTGGCCGTGGAGCGCAATCTCGAGATCGTGCCGCGCTCGGCCTATGGCGCCACGGCGCTCTCCGACGGCGACCGGATCGAGATCGTCCATTTCATCGGAGGCGGCTGACATGGACGGAACGACTCACACTCAAGACGACACCTGGACCGTCGCTGGCCGCACCTTCACCTCACGGCTGATCGTCGGCACCGGCAAGTACAAGGACTATGCGGAGAACGCCGCCGCCGCCGAGGCCGCGGGGGCGGAGATCGTCACCGTGGCCCTGCGCCGGGTGAACCTGTCGGACCCCAGCCAGCAGATGCTGGTGGACTATGTGAAACCTGACCGCTTCACCTACCTCCCCAATACCGCCGGCTGCTTTACCGGCGAGGAGGCGGTGCGCACCCTGCGCCTGGCCCGCGAGGCCGGCGGCTGGGACCTGGTGAAGCTGGAGGTGCTGTCGGACCCCAAGCTGCTCTATCCCGACATGGAAGAGACCCTGCGGGCGCTGAAGATGCTGATCAGTGAGGGCTTCCAGGTCATGGTCTATTGCACCGACGACCCGGTCTTCGCCCGCAAGCTGGAAGAGGCCGGCGCCTGCGCCATCATGCCGCTGGCCGCCCCCATCGGTTCCGGCATGGGCATCCTCAACAAGGTCAACATCGGCTTGATCATCGAACAGGCCAAGGTTCCGGTCCTGGTGGACGCCGGCCTCGGCACCGCCTCGGACGCCGCCATCGCCATGGAGATGGGCTGCGACGCCGTCCTGATGAACACCGCCATCTCCGACGCCCGCGATCCCGTCCTGATGGCCAGCGCCATGAAGCACGCGGTCATCGCCGGGCGGCAGGCCTTCCTGGCGGGGCGGATGCCGCGGCGGGTCTATGGCGATCCGTCGTCGCCGCAGTCGGGGTTGATCTGATCTAGCAATGGTAGACAGCGCCGCAGACGGGTTGTTGTTTGAAATCTGGCGGAATCCACAGGACGGGACCCAGCAAATGAGCTTGGTCAGTCAAGCCGCTGATGACCTTCGCAGGAAGATTGCGCCGAACTCATTGTGTCTCCACAGGTTCACAGCCCAATCGGATTTCGAAGCCTTTCAGAGGAACCACGACTGGAATGGTTGGGGCGCCTGGAAACCTGATCCCCAGCTGACCGAACGGACCTTCACCCCGGACGAGGTCGCCCAACAACAGGCCTATCTGCGCAAACGGCAAGCGATCTAGCCTTCCCTAGCGCCAAGGGGCTCAAGCTCACCCCAACAACAAGGGAGGAGCCGCCATGGGACAGGCCAAGGGACGCAAGTCGATCTTCATCACCGGGGCCGCCTCGGGCATGGGCCGGGAGACCGCGCGGCTGTTTTCCGAGAAGGGCTGGTTCGTCGGCGGCTATGACGTCAACGCCGAGGGTCTGAAGGCCCTGGAGGCCGAGCTGGGCCCCGACAACTGCGTCGTCCGCACCCTGGACGTCACCGACCGCGCCGACTTCCAGGCCGCCTTCGCCGAGTTCGGGGCGGCGACGGGCGGCAAGCTTGATCTGCTCTACAACAATGCCGGGATCGGCCGGGGCGGGCCCTTCGCCGACCAGCCCTTCGAGGACGTCCTGGCCGTGGTCCAGGTCAACTTCGTCGGCGTGCTGATCGGCATCCACGAGGGGATCGGCCTGCTGAAGGCCACGCCCAACTCGCTGTGCTTCACGACGTCGTCGTCCTCCGCCACCTTCGGCATGGCCGGGATCGCGGTCTATTCGGCCACCAAGCACGCGGTGAAGGGGCTGAGCGAGGCGCTGTCGGTGGAGTTCAAGGCCTATGGCGTCCGGGTCGCCGACGTCCTGCCCGGCCTGATCGACACCCCGATCCTGCCGCCGGGCGCGGCGGCCAATGCGCCGAAGGAGGGCCTGTTCCGCGCCATCCCGCCCCTGGACGTGGCCCAGGTCGTCTGGGAGGCCTACCACTCCGACAAGCTGCACTGGTATGTGCCACCGGAACTGGTGGAGCTGGACAAGGCCGCGACGATGGCCCCCGAGGCCACCCGCGATCAGATGGCGGCAGGGTCCATGTTCTCGATGCAGCCGAAAGCTGACTAGGCGGACGCCAGACGTTCGATGTCGAGCTGCGGCGACAGCCCCAGCGTGGTCATCATCTCGTGGCGCTCAGGTCCCAGCTTGGGTGGGTAGGCCGCCGCATTGGCCTTCTTCCCTCGCGCCCAATAGGCCAGCACCCGCAGGATGTTGGCCGGCCGCTTCAGCCAGGCCGAGGGGTGCTCCAGCATATGGAATCCCCGCAGGGCGGCCCGCAGCAGGTCGACATTGGAACGGACGGCGATCGCCACCCCGTCCTCAAGGAAGCTTTTGGTCAGCCGCGCCTTGAAGCTCGGCTTGTAGTCGGGCGTCAGGGTGTTGCGGGCCAGGCGGATCGCCAGCCGGTCCTGGTCCAGCATGTTGAGATAATAGGGCTTCAGGCCCTCGGTGATCCGTCCCTGATAAGCCACGGCCCGGGCGGCGGGATCGGCGCTCTGGGTCAGGGAATCGCGCAGGGCGTAGGCGCTGACGGCGGCGAAGGAACAGCCCCGGCCATACAGCGGATTGGTCCGCACCAGGCTGTCGCCCAGGGGGAAATAACCCAGCACGGTCGCCGCGCCCTCCGGCGTCATATCGCGCCAGCGGCTGTGCAGGTCTCCCATGCCGAACACCCGGCTGACCCCTTGGGCGCGGGCGGGATCGATCCAGGGGACCAGGCCCGGAATCTGCGCGCAGATGCCGTTGAAGGTCTCAGGGCTGACGATGGCCTTGCGCATCTCCAGCTCGATCTCCGGCACGCACATGGTGATGGAGAACCAGCCGTTGTCGGCGGGGAAGACGCCGTATTTCAGAAAGCCAAGGTCGCCGGTGCCCGGCGCCTTGGTGCGCGGTGGTTCAGCCATGCCGGGGTTCAGGCGATAGTGGCGGGTGAAATAGAGGATGCCGGCGGTCTCCGATTCCTCGGTGATCGGCGCCCCGGCCTCGCGAAGCTGATCGATGGAGCCGGTGGTGCGGCCCGCGGCGTCCACCACCAGATCACCCAGGATGTCGTCGCCGTTCTCGATGGTGACCCCGGTGACCCGGAGCGGCGCGCCCGGCTCGATCTTCAGGCCGGTGACGAAGACCTCCGAGCGAATCTCCACATTGGCCAGGCGCTCCACATAGCGGCGGATCACCAGCTCAAGGGTGGTGCGGCGGCTGGTGAGGACAACGAAGTCGCGATCCTCTGGCTGGGGCCGATAGCCCTTCTTCAGCTCTTCGCTGAGCATCTCGTTGAAGCCCAGGTCGCGGGCCCCGGCCGCCAGCAGGTCGGCCAGGAGGCTGGGGTGCTCATCGCGCAGGATCAGTCTCAGGCGGGCGAGGAAGGCGTGGCTGTGGCGCAGGTGGCCCACCCCGCGGCGGGCCCAGTCGGCGAAGGCTTCGTCGGCGTCGCCCGCGGGCGGCGACGGGTCGCGTTCGAGAAGGATGAGCTCTCGTTCAGGCGAGGCCAAGGCGAGCGCGCTGCAGAGCCCGCCTATTCCAGCCCCGATCACGAGTACGCGTTCGGTCATGTCGCCTCCCGGCCGTTTTTTCTTTTAGTCGTGACACAGGCGCCGGGGGGGAAGGAAAGGGGGGACTTTACACCGAAGGTTGTCAAGGCTATCGCCCGGGTCATGCTGCATCGCGCCGCCCAGACCATGATTTCCACCATCGCTCCCTCGCGGGGCGTTGGTAGGTCTGCGCGCGTCTAGCAGCCCCTCCCAACAGCCCCGCCGGAGACGGACGGGGCCTTGAGAGGATCGCCCTGTCTTCCGGATCACGCAGACAGGACACCCGATGCCCCACGACGATCTCAATCCAAACGCCTTCTACGGCGGCGGCCTCGCCGTCGAGAGTTACGACCTGTTCGCTGCCCAGAACACCCAGGTGGCCGGAGACATCGACTTCTACCTGGAACTCGCCCGCGACCGGGGCGGCAAGGTTCTGGAGCTTGCCTGCGGCACGGGTCGCATCCTGACCCCTTTGGTGGAGGCGGGGTTTGAGGTCACTGGCGTGGACATCTCGCGCGCCATGCTCGACCTCGCCGACAGGAAGCTGCAGGCCCTGCGCCCCTCGGCGTGGGGGCGGGCGCGGCTGGTCTGTGCAGCCATGCAGGACTTCGAGACGCGGGACCGGTTCGATCTGGTGCTGATCCCGGCGCGATCCTTCCAGCACGTCACCGATCCGGCTGACCAACGGAGGACCCTGGAGCGGGTCTGGCGCTGCCTGAACCCTGGCGGGATGCTGGTCATCGACATGTTCGACGCTCGGCTGGACATGTGTGTCGGGGAACCGCCGCTCCTGCCGGCGCGCGAAGCGACCGATCCGGTGACCGGCCGCCATTTCCGCCGCACCTGCCTTGGTCGCCACACCAACCCCTTCGCGCAGACGACGGGCGAGCGGATGCGGGTCGAGGAACTGGACGCCGAGGGCCTGGTTCTGGGCAGTCACGAGACGTCGTGGACCCTGCGCTGGTCCACGCGCCAGGAGATGGCCTATCTGCTGGAGCTCACCGGATTCGAGGCGCTCAGCGTCTATTCGGACTTCCAGCGCTCCCCCGCCGCCTATGGTGGCGAGCAGCTCTGGGTGGCCCGGGCGGTCTAGTCGCCGGCCTTGGCCGCGGCGATGGCGGCGTGCAGGGCGGCCATGTCGGCGCCAGGCACCAGTCGGTCGCCGACGACGAAGGCCGGCGTGCCCTCGATACCCAGGGCCTGAGCCAGTTCACGGGTGTCTGAGATGTGTTTCTGGACGGCGGCGGAATCGCCCGCGGCCCGGGCCTGGGCCGGATTGATGCCGGCGGCGGCGAGGTGGCGGTCAATCGCCGCCTCGTCCAAAGCCTTTTCGGCCATGAAGCTCTGGTGGAGGGCCAAGCCCTTGGCCTTGCCGGCCGGGGACAGAGCCACCTTTGCGGCGAGGTTCGACTCGCCGCCGAAGATCGGGAACTCCTTGAACACGAACCGGACGTCGGGATTGTCCTGGATGATCTTGAGGATCTCCGGCGCTGAGGTTTTGCAGTAGCCGCAGCGGTAGTCGAAGAACTCCACCACCGTGATCTTGCCGTTCGGATTGGCCACGAAGTCGCGGGGATCCTGCTCAAGGGCCTTGCGGTGTTTCACCAGGCCCGCCTTGGCGAGGTTGGCGGCTTCGGCGACCTTGTTTTCCTGCAGCTTCTGCACAGCCTCCTCGATCACCTCCGGGTGTTCCAGCAGGTAGGCGCGCACCTTCTGGCCGAAGGCGGCGTCAGCGGTCTTCTGGCAGCCGGAGAGGGCGAGGACGGCGGCGAGCGCCAGGACGGCGCGGAACGGGGTTTTCATGCGGTCTGCTTGGCTAGGAGCGAGAAGGGTCAGTTGAGCGAGCCGCGGCGGATCGAGCCTTCCTTGGCGAGATCCTGCAGGTCGTCCTTGCTGGGAGATGACGCCAGCACGATGTCGGTGGCGCGACGCCATTCGGGGGTGGACTTGTCCAGTTTCTCCCGCGCGCGCATGGCGAAGACCCGAGCCTGCTGTCGGTTTCCGATCTGGAAATTGTACTCGGCGGTGGCGTAGCGGGCCAGGCCATCCTGTTCCTTGTGGTCGTAGGCCTGGGCCAGCAGACGCCAGGCCTCGGCGTTCTCGTCGTCGATGGCCAGGGACCGCTTCAGTTCGCCGATTCCCTCGTCGACCTTCTTTTCATCGGAGAGCGCGATCAGGGTCTGGCCCAGGTTGATGCGCAGCAGCGGCGCCTCGGGTTTCAATTCGACGGATTTGCGTTGCGGCGCCTCAGCCTCGTCGGCGCGGCCGAACTCGAACAGAATCTGGCCCTTGAGCTCATAGAGGTAGGGATTGGCGGGCTGCTCGGCCAGAAGGCCGTCGATAATCTTCAGCGCCTTGTCCGGCTCCTTGAGCTGGTAGTAGGCGATCGCCCGGCCATAGCGGGTGGTGTAGGACTGATCCTTCTCGTCCAGGCGTCCCATGACCAACTGGGGATTGATGAAGGCGTCCAGCTTCATCTTCATGATGGCGTGTTCGGACATCGCCTCCGCGCTGTCCTTCTGGTCATAGTTGCGCAACACCTGGGCCCGGTTGCGCAGGGCCTCGATCCGGTCGGACGACAGGGGGTGGCTGCGGAAATAGGCGAAACGACGCGCTTCCTGGAAGACCTCCTGGTAGCGGAAGTTGTCGAAGAACTCGACGAGGCCGCGACCCGACAGGCCAGCCGTCTCCAGGTAGGTCAGGCCCGCCTGGTCGGCGCGGGACTCCTGCTCGCGGCTGTAGCCCATGGCCCCGAGGGCGCCGAAATAGTTGGCGCTGCCGACCAGGCCTGCGGCCGCCTCGGCCGAGCCGGCCAGCGCCGCGAGAACGCCCAGACCCATGGTCAGCAGGAAGGGCTTCATGCCCGCGGCGTTCATGTCGCCGGAGCGGGCGGAGTGGCCGCCGGCCAGGTGACCGATTTCGTGGGCCATGACCCCCTGAAGCTGGTTGGGGTTCTCGGTCTCCAGGATCAGGCCGGTATAGACGGCCATCTGGCCCGGACCGGCGGAGGCCTGCAGGTCCTTCGAGCCGATCAGCAGGATGTGGATGGATTTCGAATCGACGCCGGCCGCTTCGAACAAGGGCACGGAGTCCTTGCGCAGGGTCTCCTCGATCTCGGTGTCCCGGATCAGGGAGGCGCCTTCTTGGGCCCGCGCCGGCGCGGCCTGGGCCACCAGGCTCAGCGCCACGCTCGCCGTCAGGGCCAGGCGGGAAAGCGAACGGGCAGGGGACGCCATCGTCGAAACTCCAAGCGCCCCCCAGCCCTTCATAGGATCAGCCTAACCCGTCAGCCCCGACGCCACCAGCCTTTGCGAGGCGCGGCGGGAGGTGTCGAGATTTCCGCCGGATCGGCGGCAGGCGCCTTGGCCTTGGACGCGCGGGCCGGCTTCGCAGCCGGCGCCTCGACGACCGGTTCGGCCACGGCTTCCACCGGCGGCGGTTCGGCGGGCGCTTCGACCACCGGGGCCTCGGCGGCGACAGCCTCGGCCTTCGGCTTGCGGGCCCGACTGCGTTTGGCGGGGGCGGCGGGCGCCTCGGCTTCGGCGGCAGGTTCCGGCAGCGGCGCGGCGGTTTCCTCGATCACCGCGACGGGATCGGGGGTTTCCTCGGCGGCGGCCGGCGCTTCGGCCACATCGGCCTCGTCGCTGCGGCCACGACCGCGGCCCCGGCGGGTCCGGGTCTTCTTGGGTTTCTCGTCCAGGGCAGGCAGTTCGACCCAGACGTCGTCGCCACCCTCGGTGGCCGGCGCAATCATCGGAGAGTTGTCCTGAGCGACTTCAGCCGCGGCGTCGACCGGATCGACCTCGCCGTCATTGGCCGCGACCGGGGTGCGGAAGTCTTCCGCCGGGTCGTGCCAGACGAAGGGGTCATCGCCGTAGGGCACCCAGGGACGGGTCCACGAGAAGGCGTCCTGCGGACGGCTGTCGTCGCGCATGCGGCGGCCGCCTCTGCGTCCACGGCGGCGGCGGCGGCCACCTTGGCCGTCATCCTCGTAGTCACCCTTGGCGTCCGCAGGCGCACGCGGTTCGCTGGGTGCGGCGGCGGCGGAGCCCTCG
>NZ_JBBKVV010000144.1:0-27412 GCF_037968635.1 Phenylobacterium sp. | reverse complement strand
TAGCCGCCGCCGAGGGCCGCCAGGATGGCGTTCTTTTCCGCCACCGACCCCGGCTTGGAGGGATCGAAGACCACACCCAGGACCGCTCGGCCCGTAGGGCCGTTCTCCAGGAAGGTCAGAGCCCGCCCAGCGACGGCCAGGTCCTTGGCTGGATCGGCGTGACCGACCAGCGGGATCGCCAGGACAAGGGTCATGGCCCCCGCCGCGATCAGCGTCTTGTGGTGTTCAGACATGTCATCCCCTCGCCCAGTGCGGGCTGAACGAGCGGAGGTTTGAACGAGACAAAGGTAAATAGAAGTTAATCTAGATTTGGATAACGTGGTACTTGAGTGACATCAATTCTGATTATTGAGTCTGAAATTGGCATTACTGGAATATCTGTACAGTATATCAGCTTGGCAATACCAAAGTATTAGGCATGGTTTTGCACAAGGGCGGTTGCGGTCTGTTTGGGATTTGCGCCTGAAAGTATCGACCGGCCTCCGAACAAGAGCTCGGGAGATATGCCCAATTCTTGGCCCTACCGCGGTAGGGCCAAGCCGCGCGACTGACCGCGAAGCTTAACCTTACTGGTTTGGAACCTATTGTCGCACCCACCCCGGGGGCGCTTTGTCGCACCCTATAAGGCGCTGAATTTCCTGATTTATCCCCAAAACGGGGATAGCGCGATGGAGCAGGGCGGGCGGACTCAGACCCATTTGGCGCCACTCATCCCGGATATGGTGGTCAAGACCCCCGCTTGCCGGGGTCCGCCTCCATGACGATGGCGGGGCCGGCCGCGAGCTTCGAGGCCGCGCGGCAGCGCCTTGGACAGAAAAGCTGCGGCGGCCCCGAGGTAATCCCCATTGCGGCGCCAGAGAAGTTCCGCGACAGGGAAAACCGAAATGGGGACCCCATGAGCTCTGAATTCTGGCTGTTCGTCATCGTGGGCTTCGCCGCCCAACTCGTCGATGGGGCGTTGGGCATGGCCTACGGCGTGATCTGCTCCACCGTCCTGCTGGCCATGGGCGTGACCCCGGCCAACGCCTCGGCCAGCGTCCACGCCGCCAAGGTGTTCACCGGCGCCGCCTCGGCGATCAGCCACATCTATCACCGCAATGTCGGCTGGCGCCTGCTCCTGTTGCTGGCGGCCGGCGGCGTCCTTGGAGGCGTCGCCGGCACCTACCTGCTGACCTCCATCGATGGAAATGTGATCAAGCCCTATGTGGTGGGTTGGCTTGGCCTGATGGGCCTGGTGATCCTCTATCGCGCCTGGCGCCAGGCGCGGCCCAAGCTCTTCTCCTGGCGGCTGCCCTTCCCGCTCGGACTCACCGGCGGCTTCTTCGACGCCGTGGGCGGCGGTGGTTGGGGCCCGGTGGTGACCTCGACGCTGATGGGCGGCGGCGCCGACCCCCGCCAGGCGATCGGCACCACCAACACAGCGGAATTCTTCATGTCGGTTGCGGTCTCGGCGGCCTTCATCACCGCCCTGCTCACGGGTCATTGGGAGACCACGGGCCTCACCGATCACCTTTGGTCGGTGGTGGGACTGATCGCCGGCGGGGTCGTGGCCGCGCCCGTGGCCGGCTGGGCCACAAAGGTGCTCCCCATCAGGGCGCTCACCTGGCTGGTGGGCGCCCTGGTGACCGGCCTCTCGATCTGGCAGGCCCTGGTCCTGTTCTAGACCGTTCCGGTCTGGAGCATGGCCCAGATCACCCGGCCCAAGGCCCCGAACAGCAGGATGGCGGCCGCCAGCATCTGGATCAGGAAGCCTGCCTCCCGCTTGCCGGGATCGGCCACGTAGCCGAGGGCGTAGATGATGCGGCCGATGATCCAGACGACGCCCAGAGCCGCGGCGATGCGGTCGTCCCAATAGATGGCGAACAACCATAGGCCCGCCAGGAAGATCGGCAGCCATTCAAGGGTGTTGTAGTGCACCCGGATATTGCGCTCCAGGTGGGCGTCGCCGTGCATGGCCGGCGCCGCGATGCCGGAAACTTTACGGGCGCCCCCCACCCGCAGGCCCATCCAGACGTAGACGAGCAGGGCCACAACGGTGACGATGGCGACTTCGTAGTGCGGTTGCATGATTTCCCCCGAACAATTCTCCGGCGCCGTTCGCGGCCGGTTCCTGGTGAAGGTGACACGCGTCGAGGCCCGCGGGAACCATCCCCCTATCTCGCGGTGTTTTAGTCCGTCGACGGAAACTTCTGGAGGTTCCCGATGCAGCTAGAGTCCGCCGCTATCAGCGACATCCGCTACGACGAGGACCGCGCGAAGTTATTCGTGCGGTTCCATGACGGCGACGAGTACGTCTATGTCGGCGTCCCGGGCGAAGTTCATCGCAGCTTCCTCGACGCCGACTCCAAGGGTCGGTTCTTCGCCTACGAGATTCGCGACCAGTACCCCTACAACAAGCTCGTGGTCTGAAACGGCGAACGCCCGCGTCCTTGCGGAGGCGGGCGTCTGGTCGTGTCTGGGATGAGGCTTTCGCCTACTTCCGCTTCTGCTTCCGTGCGGCGTAGCGCAGGTCGCGGGCTTCTTTCTGCTTGGCGCGCAGGTCCAGGTCGCGGGCTTCCTGGGTGATGGCTTCGTCTTCCAGGCGCAGGCGCTCGGCCTCGGCGGCGGCGGCGCGCTTGGTCTCGCGCTCGGCGTTGCGTTCGGCGCGGACCTTTTCGAGCTCGGCGGCCTCGGCGGCCTTGCGGGCTTCGATATTGGGGTCGGTGACGGTGGGCTTGGGCTTGAAGCGTTCCAGCAGCGCCTTCTTGGCCGCGGCGGAGGTCGCCTGGCGGTCGGCGTGCTTCATGCCTTTAGGTTCGAACATGCGGTCTTAAAGTTCCTAGTCAGGGCCCGGTTCCGGTTCGCCGTCCCTGCCCCCGGATGGGGAGGTACGCCGGGCCTGCGGGTCGATCGAATTTCTGGAGCGGGCGAAGAGATTCGAACTCTCGACCCCAACCTTGGCAAGGTTGTGCTCTACCACTGAGCTACGCCCGCACTCCGTGAAACCGATCCCCGTGAGGATTGGCCCCGAAATTCGAGAGCGGGCTTATGGCAGAGGGTCCGGGGCTTGGCAAGCGGGGCTGGCGTCTATTGGCGTCTTTCTCATCCCATGAAGCGAGGGGCCTTGAGCCGGCGCTTGTTGACGTGGTCCTTCGGAGCCTCGTTTTCGATCTCCGGGGGGAACTCACCCTTGAAGTAGTAGCGCTGCCAGGCCTCCTTGGTGGCCTCCGGATCAAGGCGGAAGATCTTGGCGTTGAACTCCGCCCGGTGCTTCTCCCAGACGTCGTACTGGTCGCGCAGTTCCGGATTGCGGCTCATCGACTTGATCACCGGCTGGACGTCGTTCAGCACCTTGTCCTGGGTGAGCGTGATGAAGCAGAAGGGCTCGCCCTTCTCGAACCGTACCTTGCCCGGCCGGGTGAAGATCCAGTTCATCGTGAAGGGGAAGGGCAGCCAGTCGGTCTCCACCAGGCCGGCCAGCGGCTGGATGCCGTCCTTGACGTGGTTGGGCGGGCCCTGGGCGATCATCGACCAGCCCGGTGGGGTTCGGAACAGGTAGCCCGGGTGGAAGGTCACAACGCCGTGGCTGAAGTGGCTTTTGACGAAGTTGTGGAAGTCGGGGTGGGGGTAGTCGGTCTTGAGCTTGATGTCGTCCTGGTGCGTCCCCCCCGTCCATTCGGCCGTGAAGGCCATGGGGCAGAGGATTTCCCATCCGGTGGTGTTGGCCATGGAAAGCGGCAGGCAGCGATAGGGGTGGCGCTCGGCGAAATGGTCCATCCAGGCGCGCTGGGGCCGGCCCGGCACGATCTCGGGCGGGCGCTCGGCGGTGGGGTAGCACTCAAGTTCCATGACGGGCTCTCAACGCAGGTGGCCAGGATCTTGGTCTAGCCAGCCTGTCGCGTCCGCGTCCAGTTCGCTAATTGAGAGCCATGCAGACTCGCCCCGACCTGATCGCCTTTTTCGACGCCCACGGAATCGACCACGCCACCACCGAACACGAGGCGGTGTTTCGGGTTGGCGAGGGCGAGGAAATCAAGCACGGCATCAAGGGCGCCCACACCAAGAACCTGTTCCTGAAGGACGCCAAGGGCCGGCTGTGGCTGATCTCGGCCCAGGACAGCACGGTGATCGACCTCAAGCGCCTGCACCCGGTGATCGGGTCGGCCCGGCTCTCCTTCGGCAGCGCTGAGCTGATGGTGGGCGCGCTCGGGGTCACGCCGGGATCGGTCACCGCCTTCGCCATGATCAACGATGCCGACCATCGGGTGACCTTCGTGCTGGACCGGGCGCTGGCAGAGGCCGAACAGGTAAATTTTCACCCCCTGACCAATACGGCCACCACGACGATGAACCAGGCGGGCCTGCGGAAATTCTTTGCGGCGCTTGGAATTGCGCCGCTGGTGGTGGATTTCACGACCCTGTCGGTGGTGGAGGATGGTTTCGTCCGTTGAAGCGCGGCCCGCTTGGGACCATTTTAGCCGCCACGACGTTCCAACCCCGTAGACGGGAAAGACCAGAGCCATGACCCTGATCGGCGAAACCGCCCCCACCGCCGTCGGCGACCTCATCAAGGACGGCAGCGACGCCGGCTTCATGGCCGATGTGATCGAGGCCTCCAACACCGTCCCGGTGATCGTCGATTTCTGGGCGCCATGGTGTGGCCCCTGCAAGCAGCTCGGCCCCTCCATCGAGAGGGCGGTGCTGGCCGCCAAGGGCAAGGTCAAGCTGGTGAAGATCGACATCGACCAGCACCCGCAGTTCGCGGGGCAGCTGCGCGTGCAGTCGATCCCGGCGGTCTTCGCCTTTTCGGGAGGCAAGCCCGTCGACGGCTTCATGGGCGCCCTGCCCGACAGCCAGGTGAAACAGTTCGTCGACCGCATCGCCGGGCAGGCGCCCGCCAACGAGACCGACGAACTTCTGGCCGTGGCCAAGGAGTCGCTTGATCTGGGTGATCTGGGCGGCGCGGCCCAGGCCTTCGCCCAGGTGCTGCAGGGCGATCCCGAAAACCTGAAGGCCATCGGCGGCCTGGCCCGCGTCTATCTGCAGGGCGGCGAGCCTGAGAAGGCCCGCGAGATCGCCGACATGGCCCCGGAGGACGCCAAGGGCGCCGACCTCGACAGCGTGCGGGCGGCTCTCGCCCTGGCCGACGCCGCGCCGACGGAGACCTCGGATCTGGAAAAGCGGCTGGCCGCCGACGCCAACGACCATGAGGCCCGGTTCGAGCTGGCCGCGGCCCTGGCCGGGCGAGGCGCCTGGGAGGCGGCGTCCGATCACCTGCTGAAGATCATCGAGGTGGACCGCGCCTGGAACGACGAGGCGGCTCGCAAGCAGCTGATCACCATCTTCGAGGCCGCAGGACCGGGCTCCGACGTGGCCCGTGGCGGGCGACGGCGGCTGTCGGCGATCCTGTTCTCATGAAGGGCGACCGGGCCATACCCGGCGGCTATCAGAGCCCCGGCGACCTGCCGCAGGTGATTCCGGTCTTTCCCCTGGACGGCGCCTTGCTGTTGCCTGGGGGGGAGTTGCCCCTGCGCATCTTCGAGCCGCGCTACCTGAACCTGGTGGACGACGTCATGGCCGGGGACCGCATGATCGGCATGGTCCAGACACGGGCCGGCGGCGAACGGACCCGTCCGAACCTCGCCCATGTGGGCTGCGCCGGCCGCATCACCAGCTTCAACGAAACCTCGGATGGCACATATCTGATCACTCTGACCGGGGTCTGCCGCTTCGAGGCGGGCGAGGAGCTGGCGATGAAGACCCCCTATCGCCAGGTGCGCACGACCTTCGCGCCCTTCTTCGGCGACCTGGCTGACGAGGAGGTCGACACCGACGAGTTCGACCGCAAGCGCTTCGCCGTCGCCCTGAAGAAGTATCTCAACCGCCGGGAACTCGACATCGACTGGGACACCGCCGAGACCGCGCCCCTGGAGAGCCTGGTCACCAGCCTGGCCATGGGCCTGCCCTTCGACCCGCTGGAAAAGCAGGCCCTGCTGGAGGCGCCGACGCTCGTGGAACGGGTCGACGCCCTGACCACTCTGCTGGAAATCGACGCCCTTGAAGACGACGATGACGCCGGTCACGCCATGCAGTAGGGATGACGCCCATGACGCAGCCCCTTCCCGCCCTCACTGTCGACATCGATCCGCGCCTGTTGGAAATCCTGGTCTGCCCGGTGACCCACGGCCCGCTGACCTATGACCGCGACAAGGCCGAACTGGTCTCCAAGTCCGCCAACCTGGCCTACCCCATCCGCGACGGCGTGCCGATCATGCTGCCGGAAGAGGCCCGCGAACTCGCCGACTAAAGGGCCAGAACCCGGCGCACGCTCTCCTCGACGGTGGGCGCGTCGGTGATCTCCAGCACCGGCGCGGTCAGGCTCGAGAGCCAGAGCCTGTGGCTGGCCAGGCTGCGGCCGCCGTTCGACCCGTCGTCATAGCCGCGCGACCAGGTCATGAACGTCTGATGGGCCTCGTGCATGTCGCCGCCGGGCGCGATTCGGTCGCCGTAGCGGGCCTGCTCCCGGGCGATGCTGCGGGCCATGCGGATGGCGGGATCAAGATAGAGGAAGACCATCAGGTCGAACCGATCCTCCACCTCCCGCCCCCAGGAGAGCAGGGAGCCGGAGATCACCCAGCTTTCGTCGGCCGGCAGGGCGGCCTTCAGCATCGGCAGCCGCTCCTCCTGCGGGCGCTGGGTGGTGAAGGGCGGGTCGGTGGGCGCCCAGAAGAAGAAATCACTGTCCTGGTGGGCCACGCCCATCGCCTGGGCCAGGGCGGCGCCCAGGGTGGTGGTCCCGGAGCCCGAGGCCCCGACGACGTGGATGCGCTGCGCCGTCATGATCGTCCTCCCCTGGCCTTCCGATACCCAGGTCGGCGGGTTGGCGCAATTGACAGACCAGGCCCCGCCGCGCACCGTTCCGATCTCGACTACAGATCAGGAGGCGGTTTCATGAAGGCTCGTTCGTCCAAGCGGACCGCCCTGGGCGCCTAGGCGCTCCACGCGACCTCCGCAGGTTTTCGTCGCGCCCGGCCGCCCTGAGCGGACCCGGACGCATGCCCGACACCTCGCGACAACGAGACGCCATGACCGACATCCTCAACCGCTACAGTAGCCTCTGTGCGGAAATCTACGACCTGGACAAGCCTGTCGGGTCGCTGTTCGACATCCCTTACTATCAGGGCCGGCTGAAGGAGCTGGATGGTCCAATCCTGGAGGCCGCCGTGGGAACCGGCCGCCTCTATGTCCCGCTCCTGGAGGCCGGGCTGGACGTCTCCGGCTTCGACCATTCGGCCGACATGCTGGCGATCTGCCGCCGCAACGCGGAGGATCGCGGCCTGGCGCCGAAGCTGACCCAGGCCCGGTTCCAGGACTTCACCTTCGACCAGGCCTTCGCCGCCATCATCGTGCCGGCCAGCTCCTTCGTGCTGGTGGACGACTTCGACGACGCCCTGGCGGTGCTGGGACGCTTCCGCGACGCCCTGGCCCCCGGAGGCGCGCTGCTGGTCGACCTGCCGCCCCTGAGCTTCCTCGAGGCAGCAGGCGGGGTGCGAGCCTGGACGGCGGCCAATGGCGACCTGCTGCGGATGAAATCCGAGAGGGTGGATACCGATCCCATCGGCCAGCGGCGGGTCAATCACGACACCTATGAGCGTTGGCGCGACGGCAGGCTGATCGACAGCCAGCTCGAGCTGTTCGCCTACCGGGTCTGGGGCTGGAAGGAGTTCGAGATGGCGCTGGCGGCCGCGGGCTTCACCGACATCGAGGTCGGCGCAAACTACCGGCCCGGACGCGCGCCAAAGCCCAGCGACGGAATCCTGAACTTCGCAGCCCGAAGGCCAGGCTAGAGCGCCTCGCCCCGCAGGAGCCGGGGCAAATCACCGGAAGCTCCGCCCGCGTCGTGCATGAAGAAGCGGCGGGCGGGGCCGATCCGGTTGACCGCCGACATGCCGGCGCCGCGCACCAGACGCAGCAGGGGATTGTCGTTGGAGAACAGCCGCACGAAGACGTCGGTGGCGGCCGCAAGCATGATGTTGTCGAAGCTGCGCCAGCGGGCGTAGCGCTCCAGAACCAGCTCCGAGCCGATATCTTCCCCCAGGCGTGCGGCGTCCACCAGCACCTCCGCCAGCGCCGCCGCGCCCTTCAGTCCCAGGTTCAGCCCCTGGCCGGCGATCGGATGGATGCCGTGGGCGGCGTCGCCGAGCAAGGCGGCGCGCGGGGCGCTGAGCCGCTCGGCCAGCTGCAGGGAAAGCGGGTAGGTGAAGACCGGCCCCTCGACGGTCGCTTCGCCCAGGAAGGCCCCGAACCGGCGCTGCAGGTGGGCATGGAAGACCTCGGGCCGGGCGGTCTTCAGGGCCTGGCCCTTGGCGGTGGGCTCGGTCCAGACCAGGCTGGCTCGGTCTTCCGTCAGCGGCAGGATGGCGAACGGGCCGCCGGGCAGGAAGAATTCGTGGGCCACACCCTCGTGAGGCCGTGAAAGTTTCACCGTCGCGACGACGCCGGTCTGCGGATAGTCCCAGCCAATGGCGTTGATCCTGGCCGCCGCACGGACCACCGAATTGCGGCCCTCGGCGCCCACCACCAGGGGGGCGGTGAGGACGCGGCCGTCCTCCAGGGTGACACGAGCGCAGTTGGGGTCGAAGTCCACCGAGGCGACCCGGGCCGGCGCCAGCACCGTGATTCCGGCCTTGCCGATGGCCTTGGCCAGGGCCGCACGGGAACGGCGGTTCTCCAACAGGTAGCCCAGGGGCTCTCCGTCGGAGCGGTCGGCGATCTCGGCGCTGTCGAAACGCAGGTAGAACGGTGAAGGATTTCCCGCGGAAGCGCCCGGGCTGCGCCCGTCGGTCACCAGGATCTGCTCGATCCGCTGAGCGTGGGGCTCTATGTCGGCGGCCAGGCCCAGAGTGCGCCACTGGCGGAAACTCGCGAAGGCCACCGCCGAGGATCGTCCGTCGAAGGTCGGCGCCAGCTGGGCGTCGAAGACGATGGGGTCGATCAGGATCGGCGTCAGCCCCCCCTGTTTCAGGGCAAGCGCCAGGGTCGCCCCGGCCATGCCGGCCCCGGCGATGATCACATCGGCGTCGAAGGTCTCGCTCATGGGCCGATATGCCGACGAAGCGGCCCTGGCGTCCAGCCCAAGCACGTCCCGAAGGATTTTTGGACGGCTGCGTCCATTTTATCCGTTGCCGAGACCGCCCCTTCTGCTGTTTCCTGGACCGGCGCGTCTAGTTTTGCTGGCGCGCGAGTGGGGAATGGCGAATGGCCGGCGTGCCGAGCAACAGACGGGTTCCGATTTTGGTGGGAGGCGGGGTCGCCCTGGCCCTGATCATCGGCGGCGGGGTCTGGTGGACCAACAAGCAGAAATTCGAGGCCACCGACAACGCCTTCATCGCCGCCGACAAGGTGGCCGTGGCCCCCCAGGTTGACGGCTACGTGGCCGAGGTCCTGGTGGGGGACAACCAGAGGGTCGCCGCCGGCGAGGTGGTGGCGCGGCTGGACGCCGCCAGCCTGAGGGCCAAACTCGCCCAGGCCATCGCCAACGCCGCGGCCCTAGACGCCGCTGTGCGCGGCGTCGACGACAAGTCGGCCCTGGAGACCGCCATGATCGCCCAGAAGGCGGCCGGCGTGGACTCCGCCCACGCCCAGGCCCAGATGGCGTCCGCCGAGCTCACCCGCTACGGCGCGTTGGCTCAGCAGGGCTGGGTCTCGTCACAGCGGGCGCAATCAGCCAAGGCCGCCGCCAGCACGGCCGCCGCCGGGGTCGCCCAGGCCCAGGCCGCCCTGGAAGCCGAGCGCCGGACGGCCGCGTCCCTCGGCTCGGCGCGAGCCCAGACCTTCGCCCAGGCCCAGGCCGCCCACGCTGCGGTGGAGTCCGCCCGCATCGACGTCTCCCGCACCGAGATCCGCGCGCCCGTCGCCGGCGTGGTGGGCGCCCGGGCCGTACGGCCGGGTCAGTACGTCCGCCCCGGCACGAACCTGATGAGCATCGTGCCGCTCGGCCAGGCCTATGTGGTGGCCAACTTCAAGGAGACCCAGGTCTCGCGCCTGCGCATCGGACAGCCAGTGGAGATCCGGGCCGACGCCTTCGGCAAGCAGACCATTCGCGGCCATATCGACAGCTTCGCCCCAGCCACCGGCTCGGAGTTCGCCCTGATCCCGGTGGAGAACGCCGTGGGCAATTTCACCAAGATCGCCCAGCGCCTGCCGGTCAAGATCGCCGTCGACTCCACCGAGCCCCTCGCCGGGGCGCTGAGGCCCGGTCTCTCGGTGGAGGTGAAGGTGGACGTCCGCGACAATACCGGCCGGGGCTTCGCCGACGCCACACCGCCCACCGAACTCGTCCGCCGCGGCGTCTCGCGCTAAACCGCCGTGGCTGACACCGTTGTCATCGAGGCGCCCGGCCCACCCGGCGGTCACTTGACCCGATCGGGCGAGATCGACTGGATCAAGGTGTTTCTGGGCTTCGGGGGCATGGTCATCGGCCAGTTCATGGCCGTGCTCGACGTCCAGATCGTCGCCTCCTCCCTCGCCCAGATCCAGGCCGGCGTCGGCGCCAGCGCCGACCAGATCAGCTGGGTGCAGACCATCTACCTGCTGGCCGAGGTGGTGATGATCCCCCTGGCCGCCTACTTCTCGAAGATGTGGGGGACGCGGCCGTTCTTCATGGCCGCCACGGTGGTGTTCATCGTGTCCTCGATCCTGACCGGGCTATCCACCACCTTTGAGATGATGATCGTCACCCGCGCCCTGCAGGGCCTGGCCGGCGGCGCGATGATCCCTCAGGTGTTCGCCGCGGCCATGACGATCTTTCCCTTGGAACGGCGGATCACCGCCAATGTCGTGGTGGGGCTTATCGTCACCCTGGCCCCCACCATCGGCCCCACCATCGGTGGCCACCTCACCGACGCCTTCGGCTGGCGGTGGCTGTTCTATATCAACGTGATCCCCGGCCTGCTGTCCCTGTTGCTGGTGGCCCGCTACGCCGATTTCGACAAGGGTGACCCGCGCCTGGCGCGAGGCATCGACTGGCTAGGGCTGGCCTGCATGGCGGTGTTCCTCCTCAGCATGCAGTACGTGCTGGAGGAGGGTTCGGGTGACGGTTGGCTGAAGGAAGACAAGATCCTCGGCCTCACAGTCCTGGCGGCGCTGGCCGGCGGCGCCTTTGTCTGGCGGCAACTGACCTATCGCCAACCCATCGTCTCCCTGGCTCCATTCGGCGATCGCAATTTCCTGATCGGCACGGTCATGAACTTCATTTCGGGAATGAGCCTCTATTCAGGAACCTTCGTCCTGCCCCTCTACCTGGCGCAGGTGAGGGGCTATTCCCCTGGCCAGGTGGGGACCACCATGCTGGTCTCAGGGCTGGCCATGTTCCTGGCGGCGCCGATCGCGGGGCGCGTGATCCGGGCCATGGACCTGCGCATCGGCATGGTGCTTGGATTTTCCCTGGTGGGGATCGGCCTGGGCCAGGGGGTCCATGTCGGGTCGGACTGGGGTTTCAACGAGTTCCTGGTGCTGCAGGTCTGCAGGGGACTGGGGGCCATGATCGCCATGATCGCCGCCTCCCAGATGAGCATCTCCACCCTGCCGCTCAGCATGATGAAGGACGGCTCTGGACTGCTGAACCTGATCCGCAATGTTGGCGGGGCGGTGGGCCTGGCGATGGTGACCACCATCCTGTCGCGGATGAGCGCCGTTCACCTCGGGATCCTGTCGTCTTCGCTCAACAGCGGCAGCATGGAGGCCCAGGAGATGATGACCCGCCTGGCTGGGATGATGGAGGCCTCCGGGGCGCTCGATCCGCAGGGCGGCATGTACAAGATGATGGGGATGATGCTTCACCGGCAGGCCCTGGTGATGGCCTTCGCCGACGTCTTCATGTTCCTGTCCGCCGGCTGCGCCGTGGCCGTGGTCCTCGCCGTGCTGGCGCGGCCGGTCGCGGCGGCCCCGCCGCCGCCCGGCGGAGATCACTGATGCCCCGGCTGGTCGGACAGATCGACCTGGCCAAGGGGGAGGCCATCCTCGACGCCGCCATCGCGGTGCTGGGCGAGCGCGGCCTGGCGGCCTCAATGGAGGAGGTGGCGCGCCGCGCCGGGGTCTCCAAACAGACAATTTATAACCACTACGGCTCCAAGGCCGAGCTGATCCGCGCCCTGGTGGACCGCCGGGTGGCCGACATCACCGCGCCCCTGGAGATGCCCGGCGCCGACGAGCACCCTGAGGAGGCCCTAGCCAGTTTCGCCCGGGTCATGCTGCAGGCCCTGATCAATCCTCGGGCCACAGCCATGATGCGCCTCTATATTCAAGGGGCCACAGAGGCCCCGGATGTGGCCCGAGCGGTGTTCGAGGCCGGGCCCAAGGCCTCCCGCGCCCGCCTGGCCGTCTTCCTCGCCCGTGAGCACGCCGACGGCCGCCTGGTGGTGGCTGATCCGGCCATGGCCGCGGAGTTCTTCGGCGGCATGGTGGTGGGCACCTATCAACTCGCCGACCTGCTGGGGGTCGATCGCGGCCTCACCGAGCGCCAGATCGACACCATCGCCACCGAAGCCGCCCGCCGCTTCCTGCGGGCCTACAGCGCCTAGAGCGCGCAGGGTTAAGTGGACGCCGGCTAACCCGTCCGACGCGCTCTACACTTTTGAATTTACAGCCTTTTTGAACGGGTCAGATGATTCCATCTGACCCTAAAAGGCTCTAGGTATCCGCCCCGAAATCATCCGGCAGGCCGATCATGTGGAAGCCCGCGTCGACATGGACCACTTCGCCGGTGGTGGAACGGCCGAGATCCGACAACAGCCACAGCGCCGTCCCGGCCACGCCCTCCATCGAGGTGTCCTCCTTCAGCGCCGACATCACCCGGCCTTGGGACAGTTTCTCCCGCCCGCCGGCGATGCCCGCCAGGGAAAGGGTCCGCATGGCCCCAGCGGAGATGGCGTTGACCCGGATCTTGGCCGGTCCGAGATCTCGGGCCGCGTAGCGGGTGGCCGCCTCCAGGCCCGCCTTGGCCACCCCCATGGTGTTGTAGTTGGGGATCACCCGCTCCGAGCCGAGATAGGTCATGCAGATGATCGAACCGCCGTTCGGCATCAGCCGCGCGGCCCGCCTGGCGCAGTCGACGAAGCTGAACACCGAGATGTCCATGGCCTGGAGAAAGCCTGCCCGGGTGGTGTTCTCCACGAAGGAGCCCTTGATCTCGTCGCGGGGGGCGAACGCGATCGAGTGGACGAAGAAGTCGATCGCCCCGAGGTCGGCCTCGACCTTGGCGAAGGCGCCATCCATCTGGGCGTCGTCCGTGGCGTCGACGGCCACCACGGTCTTCACGCCGATCGAGTCGGCCAGGGGCTGGACCCGACGCTCCATGCCCGGCAGGTGTAGAAAGGCCAACTCCGCCCCCTGAGCCGCGAGCTGGGCGGAAATCCCCCAGGCGATGGACTGGTGGTTGGCGACGCCGATGACGACGCCCTTCTTGCCCTTCATCAGCTCGCCCTTGGGCAGGTCATAGTCCTCGGCCACGGTCGCCTCCTCTAAAGCTTGATGCGGTAGCCCACATGGCTCTGCGCAAAGCCCAGCCGGTCGTAGAAGCGGTGGGCGTCGGTTCGGGTCTTGTGGGTGAACAGCTCCACGGCCTGGCAACCCCGGGCCCGGGCGGCGTCCAGGGCCCACTCTACGAGCATAGCTCCCAGGCCCTGGCTGCGCAGGGCGGTGTCCACCCGCACGCCCTCGATGAGCGCCAAGTCCGCGCCCTGGTTCGACAGGCCGGGAATGAAGGTCATCTGCAGGCAGCCCACCACCGCCCCGCCCAGCTCAGCGACGGTGAGAATATTACCGTCGCTGGCTTCGATGCGGTCGAAAGCAGCGTAGTAGGCGGCGGGCAGCGGGTCTTCGAATCGTTCTCGCCCCGCGCCCAGGGGATCGTCGGCCAGCAACTCAACGATCCGCGCCACATCCTCGCGGCGGGCGGGGCGGAAGACCGGCGCGGCCACGGGTCAGACCCGGGCCATCACCAGGCAGCCATTGGTGCCGCCGAAGCCGAAGCTGTTGGACATCACCGTTTCGACCTGCTGGTCGAGGCGCTTCCGCAGGATGGGCAGGTCGGCGAAGGCGGGGTCGAGGTTTTCGATGTGAGCGCTCTCGGTCAGGAAACCGTTGTTGAGCATCAGCAGCGAATAGATCGCTTCCTGCGCGCCTGCGGCCCCCAGGCTGTGGCCGGTCAGGGACTTGGTCGACGAGATGTGGGGCGCCTTGTCCCCAAAGACCGAACGCACGGCCTCCATCTCCTTGATGTCGCCCACCGGGGTCGAGGTGCCGTGCGGGTTCAGATAGTCGATCTTGCGGCCGCCGAGGTCGGCCATGGCCAGGTTCATGCAGCGGGCCGCGCCCTCGCCGGAGGGGGCGACCATGTCGAAGCCGTCGGAATTGGCGGCGTAGCCGACGATCTCGCCATAGATCTTGGCCCCGCGCGCCTTGGCGTGCTCGTATTCCTCCAGCACCACCAGGCCCGCGCCACCGGCGATGACGAAGCCGTCGCGGGCGGCGTCATAGGCGCGGCTGGCCACGGCCGGGGTCTCGTTGAAGTTGGAACTCATGGCGCCCATGGCGTCGAACAGCACCGACAGGGTCCAGTCGAGTTCCTCGGTGCCGCCGGCGAACACCACGTCCTGCTTGCCCATCAGGATCTGCTCGTAGCCGACGCCGATGCAGTGGGTGGAGGTGGCGCAGGCCGAGGAGATGGAGAAGTTCAGGCCCTTGATCTTGAACCAGGTCGCCAGCGTCGCCGAGGGACCAGAGCTCATGGCCTTGGGCACCGCGAAGGGCCCCACGCGCTTGGGGCCGCGGGTTCTGGCGGTCTCGGCGGCCTCGATGATGGCCTTGGTGGAGGGCCCGCCCGAGCCGACGATCAGGCCGGTGCGGACATTGGAGACCTCGGCCTCCTCCAGCCCGGAGTCGGCGATCGCCTGTTCCATGGCGATGTGGGCGAAGCCCGTGCCCTGGGCCAGGAAGCGGGCCGCGCGGCGGTCCACCAGGGTCTCCCAGTCGAGCTGGGGCTTGGCCTCCACCTGGCTGCGGAAACCGAGCTCGGCATATTCCGGGGCGGCCCGGATGCCTGACTTGGCCTCATGCAGAGAGGCGAGCACCTCATTGGCGTTCACGCCAATGGAGGAGACGATACCGATACCCGTGACGACGACGCGGCGCATGTTTTCTCCCAGATCCGGACGGCTTTTACCGTTTGCCGTTTACCGTTGGTAGAGGCCGACCCTCAGGTCAGTCGCCCAATAGATGGGGGTTCCATCGGCTTCCAGCACACCATCGCCGATGCCCATGACAAGCCGGCGATTGATGACACGCTTCATGTCGACCTTGTAGGTGACCTTCTTGATGTTCGGGGTCACCTCGCCGCCGAACTTCACCTCGTTGCAGCCCAGGGCGCGTCCGCGGCCCTTGCCGCCAATCCAGCCCAGATAGAAGCCGACGAGCTGCCACAGGGCGTCCAGGCCCAGGCTGCCCGGCATGACGGGATCGCCGATGAAGTGGCAGTCGAAGAACCAGAGGTCGGGATTGATGTCGAACTCGGCCTCGATATAGCCCTTGCCGTGAGCGCCGCCGTCCTCGTTGATCGTGATGATGCGGTCGAACAGCAGCATGGGCGGCGCGGGCAGCTGTGCGTTGCCCGGCCCGAACATCTCACCGCGCGCACACGCCATGAGATCTTCGAAGCGGTAGTTGTCCTTGGCTTTCACGCCCATGGTCATGCAGATCGCCTTCCGGCTTCAAAAAGAGGGGTCAGGGCCTATCAGAGCGCGCCGCTTCGCTCAACGGCATTGGGGCTTGTCATCGGTTCCCCACAGCTCAGAAGCCGGCGCCCAGCCCGAAACGCCGTCCACCCGAAGCTTGCACCAGCCCTTGCTGTCGCACCGGACCAACGCGGCCAGGGCCCGGGCGTTCAAAAACGCGTGCACGGAGGCCGTCGGCTTGGGCGCGCTGCGCATGGCCAGCGGCGTCGGCTTGACCCGCATCACAGCTCGCCGCCCGTCGGTGGTGCGCCGGTGAACCCAGGCCAGGCCGAGTTCGGGATCGCAGATGCGCCGCCACTCGGTATTTTCCGCCACCACCTGCACCGGCAGGCCCTTGGCCCGGTAGACCCAAAGCAGCCGGTGATCGTCGCCGGGGCCGGCGCGGGCGTTCACCTCGCCGAATTTCAGCACGATATAGCGCGGGACCGGCAATCCGGAGGGGGTCGGACGGTCCGCCGCCATCGCGGTCTGAGCCGCGCCCACGCCCCAGAACAGGACCGCCACAAAGATCGGCGCCCACGCCCGTGCGCTCATCGCCGTTTCCGCCTCGCCTTGGCCGCTCATATGCCCTTTGCTAGAGGTTCATCTCACGACGCGCCATAGTCGCGCGCGCCGCAGCCCCTTTTTCGAGTTCCGCGAAACCGCCCATGCCCGCCCGAAAGCCCAAAGTCATCGTCACGCGCAGGCTTCCGGATCCCGTGGAAACCCGGATGCGCGAACTGTTCGACACCCAGCTCAACCTCAGTGACGAACCTCTGGACCGCGCCGCCCTCGTGGCCGCCGTCCAGACCGCCGACGTCATCGTCCCCACCATCACCGACAAGATCGACGCTGAACTGCTCAGCCATGCCGGCGACCAGTTGAAGCTGATCGCCAATTTCGGGGCGGGCGTCGACCATATCGACGTGGCCGCCGCCAATGCGCGGGGCATCAGCGTCACCAATACGCCGGGCGTGCTGACCGAGGACACCGCCGACCTGACCCTGGCCCTGATGATGGCGGTCTCCCGCCGCATCGTGGAGGGCGCCAATGTCGCCCAGGCCGGGGGCTTCACCGGCTGGGCGCCGACCTGGATGATGGGGCGGCGGATTTCCGGAAAGCGGTTAGGAATTATCGGCATGGGCCGCATCGGCGAGGCCGTGGCGCGCCGGGCCAAGGCCTTCGGCATGCAGATTCACTACCACAACCGCAAACCGGTCAGCCCGCGCATCGCCGACGACCTGGAGGCCACCTATTGGGAGAGCCTCGACCAGATGCTGGCCCGGATGGACATCATCTCGGTCAACTGCCCGCACACGCCGGCCACCTATCACCTGCTGTCGGCCCGGCGGCTGAAGCTGATGCAGCCCCACGCCATCCTGGTGAACACCGCCCGCGGCGAGATCATCGACGAGGGCGCCCTGGCCGATCAGCTGGCCAAGGGCGAGATCGGCGGCGCCGGCCTGGACGTGTTCGAGTTCGAGCCGGCCATCAACCCCAAGCTGCTCAAGCTGCCCAACGCCGTCCTCCTGCCCCACCTGGGCTCGGCCACGGTGGAGGCCCGCTCGGAGATGGGCGAAAAGGTGATCATCAACATCAAGACCTGGATGGACGGCCACAGGCCGCCGGACCGGGTCCTCACCTCGATGCTCTGAGAGCTCCTTCTCTCGCAAGGGGAGAAGGAAACAGCGTCTTAAATTCGCAGACTACTTCACCGCAAACGGCTTCGGTCGCCGGGCGCCGCCCTGGCGGTCGAGCATCCAGCCGGGATATTCTGACGGCAGGGCGCTGATCTCGTCGAGGTGGGCGATCTCAGCCGGGGTCAGGGTCAGGTCCACGGCCGCCAGGTTGTCGTCCAGCTGTTCGATGGTCTTGGCGCCGATGATCACGCTCATCACGTGGCGCTTGGAGAACAGCCAGGCCAGGGCCACCCGGGCGACCGACACCCCGTGCGCCTCGCCGATCTCGCGCATGGCGGCCACCACTGGCCAGGCGCGGTCGGTATTGACCGGCGGGAAGTCGAAATTGGTGCGCCGCGCGCCGTTCACCGCTGGCGCCCCAGGGCCGAACTTGCCCGAGAGCAGCCCGCCGGCCAGGGGCGACCAGACCATCAGGCCCACCTGCTCCTGCGTCAGCATCGGGACCAGTTCGCGCTCCAGGTCGCGGCCGGCGATGGAATAATAGGCCTGCAGGGTCTCGAAGCGGGCATAGCCCTTGAGCGCGCTGATCCCCAGCGCCTTGGCGATCTTCCAGGCCGCCCAGTTGGAGACGCCGACATAGCGCACCAGGCCCTGGCGGGTCAGGTCGTCCAGGGCGCGCAGGGTCTCCTCGATGGGGGTGACCGTGTCATTGCCGTGGATCTGGTAGAGGTCGATATGGTCGGTCTGCAGGCGCTCCAGGCTGCCCTGCACCGCATCCATGATGTGGCCGCGGCTGGCGCCCCGGTCGTTGGGGCCCGGCCCCATCTCGCCGAACACCTTGGTGGCGATCACCACGTCCTTGCGCGCCACGCCCAGGTTCTTCAGGGACTGGCCCAGCAGCTTTTCCGACTGGCCGAAGGCGTAGACGTCGGCGGTGTCGATGAAGTTGACCCCCGCCGCCAGCGCCTGGCCGACGATGCCGTCCACCTCGCCCTGATCCAGGGCGCCGATCATCTTCCAGATCCCGGCGTCATTGTCGCCGCCGAAGGTCATGGTCCCCAGGCAGATTTCCGAGACGAATAGGCCGGTCTGGCCAAGCTGATTGTACTTCATGGGGCGCTCCTTGGGCTGGTCCACAGCTAGGCGCGACCTGTGACGGACGCAACCGGCTCAAGGGTGGCCGCCGCAGACCTCGCACTCGGGGTCGGGGCCGATGCGGACGGTGCGCGTCTCTCCCGACAGCCCGTCATAGATCAGCAGGCGGCCGGTGAGCGGGTCGCCGGCCCCGGTCAGGACCTTGATGGCCTCGAGCGCCATCATCGAGCCGACGACGCCCGCCAGGGCGCCGACCACGCCGACGGCCGAACAGGTCTCGGCGTCCGGCGGAACCTCCGGCACCAGGCAGCGGTAGCAGGGGGCGCGGCGGAAGACTCCCACCTGGCCGGTCCAGCGGCCGATGGCGCCGGAGACCAGGGTCACGTGCTCGGCGATGCAGGCGGCGTTGACGGTGAAGCGGGTGGTGAAGTCGTCGGTGCCGTCCAGCACCAGATCGCAGCCGCGCACCAGCGCGCGCGCATTGGCCGTCTCTAGGTGGACGGGGACCCGCTCGATATTGACGTGGGGGTTCAGGGCCTTCAGCCGGTCGGCGGCGGCTTCGACCTTGCAGCGGCCGACATCGCCCTCCGTGAAGATCACCTGGCGCTGCAGATTGGAGACGTCGACCTTGTCCGGATCGACAAGCACCAGGGTCCCCACCCCGGCGGCGGCCAGGTAGAGGGCGGCCGGCGCGCCCAGGCCACCGGCCCCCACGATCAGGACACGGGCGGCTTTCAGGCGCTGCTGGCCGGGACCTCCGACCTCGCGCAGCACCAGATGCCGGGCATAGCGTTCGACCTCGTCGTCGGAAAAACTCATCGACCTTGACCTGGACCTCTCGCCTGCTCACATCGGCGTATATGAGCAATCCTAGCAACTTTCCCGACTGGCACGGCACCACCATCCTGGCCGTGCGCAAGGACGGGCACACCGTCATCGCCGGCGACGGACAGGTCTCGATGGGCCAGACCATCGTCAAGGGCAATGCCCGCAAGGTCCGCTCCCTGGCCGGCGGCAAGGTGATCGCGGGTTTCGCCGGCGCCACCGCCGACGCCCTGACCCTGATCGAGCGCCTGGAAGCCAAGCTGGAGCAGTATCCTGACCAGCTGGCCCGGGCCTGCGTCGACCTGGCCAAGGACTGGCGCACCGACCGCTATCTTCGCAAGCTTGAGGCCATGTTGCTGGTGGCCGACAAGGACAACATCTTCACGGTGACGGGGGTCGGCGACGTGTTGGAGCCCGAAACCGGGGTCGCGGCCATCGGGTCAGGAGGCAACTACGCGCTGGCTGCTGCGCTCGCCTTCATGGAGACCGACAAGAGCGCCGAGACCCTGGCCCGGGACGCCATGGCGATCGCCGCCAGGATCTGCGTCTACACCAACGGCAATCTGACCGTGGAAGTGCTTTAGCGACCGTCATCCTGGCCAAGGGCCCGCAGGGCCGGAGGGCCGTGATGACCTGCTGAGGTCTGTCAAATCATTCACTTGAGGCGGGCTCACGGCGGGGCCTAGCTAGGGCGACCAGCTGGGGAGCTTCCGCCAATGTCCAAAGCCGCCCTCTTCGCCCTGCTGGCCTTCGCCGCCACACCGACCATGGCCGCGCCCGTCGATCCTGCCCCGGTAGTCGCCGCAGAGCGGGCCTTCGCCGTCGATGGCCTGGCGCTGGGCGTCCGCGACGCCTTCCTCAAGCACTCCGCCGCCGACGCGATCGTCTTCCAGCCTGAGGTCCAGAAGGTCCACGAGACCTTCCCAGGCCAGGACCCAGACCAGGGCGGTCCGCCCCTGGTCTGGTGGCCCCTGTGGGCGGGGATCGCGCGGTCCGGCGATCTGGGCTTCACCACCGGGCCCTACAGCTATGACGGCCAGCTTCGCGGCTACTACTTCACCGTCTGGAAGAAGCGACCCGATGGCGGCTGGAAGTGGGTCTATGACGGCGGACCGCCCTCCGACGCCGTCGGAGCCGCAGCGCAAGGCTCGCAGCCGGCCTATCTGGCGGTCTCCTCCACCAAGGGAAAATATCCGGAAGCGGCCTTCGCTGATGTTCGCAAGGCCGAGGCCGATCTGGCCGTCGCCGCCAAGGTCGATGCCGCCGCCGCCTACAAATCTGTTCTTGCGCCGGGCGCCCGCGTCGCCGGCTCCCGCGCGGCGCCAGGCAATACGCCGGACGCCCAGGCCACAGAACTGGCCACCCGGACCAAGACCATCGACCTCGCCCCGCTCGGCGGTGATGTCTCGGTGGCGGGAGACCTGGCCTGGACCTATGGCGACGCCGCCTGGGTGCGCGACGGCCAGGGGCGGCAGGGACACTATGTCCGCATCTGGCAGCTGGGGCCGACGGGTTGGCGTCTGGTCTACGACATGATCCTGACCTCGCCGCCGAAAGCCTAGCGCTTCCGCTTGGCGGCCCGCGCCGCGGCGGCGGCCTCGTCCTGTTCCACCCGCCGCGCCACGATGTCGGCGACCAACTCTGGCGGTAAAGGATTCTCCGGCTGGAAGCGGATCGCGCCCTTGCTGGTCTCATAACCCGTGAGCCGGTCCGCAAATTCCGCCACCAGGCCGCTGGGATAGAGGGCGCAATGGGCCTTGGCCGCGGCGAACCAGACCAGCACCCCGTTCCGGCGCACGGCGGGCATGCCGTAGCTGATGCACTCAGTGGCGCCCGGAGCCGCGTCCAGGATCTGGCGGCGCAGCTGTTGCAGGGCGTCGCGCTGGTCCCGCGGCAGGGTGGCCATGTAGGCGTCGGTATTGGCGGGCGCCGGCATCTCGCTTCTCCTGGTCGGTGGGGGCTGGCCTAAGGACGCCCGGGCCGGACGGAATCCGACACCGGCGAGGCGCTTCGCCTTGAACAGTCCAAATCGTACCTATCTAACGGCGCAATGACCGAATTCTCACCGCGCGAAATCGTCTCCGAGCTCGACCGCTTCATCGTCGGCCACCCCGAGGCCAAGAGGGCCGTCGCCGTCGCCCTGCGCAACCGCTGGCGCCGCCGGCGGGTGCCCGAGGCTCTGCGCGATGAGGTGACGCCCAAGAACATCCTGCTGATCGGTCCTACCGGGGTCGGCAAGACCGAGATCGCGCGGCGGCTGGCGCGGCTGGCCCAGGCGCCGTTCCTGAAGGTGGAGGCCACCAAGTTCACCGAGGTCGGCTATGTCGGCCGCGACGTGGACCAGATCGTCCGCGACCTGGTGGAAATCTCGTTGGCCATGGTCCGCGACAAGCGCCGCGCCTCGGTCCGCGCCAAGGCCGAGGCCGCCGCCGAGGAGCGCATCCTCGACGCCCTGACCGGCCCCGGCTCCACCGCCGCCCGCGAGTGCTTCCGCAAGAAGCTGCGCACCGGCGAGCTGGACGACAAGGAGGTGGAGCTGACCCTAGCCGAAACCGGCGGGGGCGGCATGTTCGAGATTCCCGGCCAGCCCGGCGCCCAGATGGGGATGCTCAATCTCGGCGAGATGATGGGCAAGGCCTTCGGCGGCCGCACCAAGACCCATAGGACCACCGTGGCCGCCGCCCATGCCCCGCTCATCGCCGAGGAAAGCGACAAGCTGCTGGACCAGGAGGCCCTGACCCAGGAGGCTATCGAACTGGCCGAGAACAACGGCATCGTCTTCCTCGACGAGATCGACAAGGTGGCCACCAGCCGTGAGCGCTCGGGCGGCGGCGACGTCTCCCGCGAAGGCGTTCAGCGCGATCTGCTGCCGTTGATCGAGGGGACCACCGTCTCCACCAAGCACGGGCCGGTGAAGACCGACCACGTGCTGTTCATCGCCTCGGGCGCCTTCCATGTGGCCAAGCCCTCGGACCTGCTGCCCGAACTCCAGGGGCGGTTGCCGATCCGGGTGGAGCTGAAGCCGCTCAGCCGCGACGACATGCGCCGCATCCTGATCGAGCCGGAGGCCAATCTGATCGCTCAACATCAGGCCTTGCTGGCCACCGAGGGCGTGACCCTGACCTTCACCGCCGAGGCGATCGACGCCCTGGCGGACGCGGCGGTGGCCGTGAACAGTTCGGTGGAGAACATCGGCGCCCGCCGGCTGCAGACCATCCTGGAAAAGGTGCTGGAGGAGATCAGCTTCACCGCCTCCGACCGCTCGGGCGAGATCATCAGCATCGACGCGCCCTACGTGAAGACCCACGTCGGCGACCTGGCCAAGGACGCCGATCTGTCGCGGTTCATTCTCTAGGGGTCAAAACCTGGCTCGCCTTGCCGAGTAGATCGCGCCTTCCAGGGCCTTGGCGAATTCGGCCCGTTCCGAGGGGCTGAGCGCCCGGGCCACCGGGGCCTCCTTGCCCGAGAGCGCCAGACGCAGGTCGATGGCGTGGTCGTCCTCGGTGAGCAGGGTGACGCGGGTGAAGGCCGTGGGGCTTTCCCACATCAGCTTTCGCCAGGTCGGCGTCTCGCGGAACACCTGCACCTGGCGGTCGGTGACCAGGACGCGCTCGATCTGCTTGGCGGCGGCGAAGCTGACCAGGAAGGCCACGACGATGGCGACGAGATCCAACCCCAGGAACATCGGCACGAAGACCGCGCCCATGGAGAGGAAAATCGCCGCCGAGGCGCAGTTCAGGACGGTCAAGACACTGATCAGCACCACGAACCCGCGCTGCGACAGGCTCCGGTTGGGGCGGATTTCGGCGTCCATGAAGACCAGATCATCCATGACCCAGGGACGTTAAGCGATTTGCGGACCTCCAAACAGGTCTGTCGTGCGCGGGGCCTTGGCGAAACAGGCGCGGTCGGGCGATGGTCGGCCATGATCAAGAAAGCCCCGGCGAGAAAGAAGCGCGTCAGTCCCGCCGAGCAGGCCCGGGTGGAGGAAGTCTTTCACCGTTTCCTGTGCCTCAGCGACGATCCGCGGACCGAGCTCAACTATGCCAGCCCCTATGAGCTGGTGACCGCTGTGGCCCTGTCGGCCCAGGCCACCGACGTCTCGGTGAACAAGGCCACCACCAAGCTGTTCGCGGTCGCCGACACCCCGCAGAAGATGCTGGACCTGGGGGAAGAGGGGCTGATCGCTCTCATCGCCTCCATCGGCCTGTTCCGCACCAAGGCCAAGAACGTCATAGCCACCGCCAACATCCTGATGGAACAGCACGGCGGCGAGGTGCCTCTGGAGCGCGAGGCCCTTATGGCGCTGCCTGGCGTGGGACGGAAGACCGCCAGCGTGGTGCTGAACGAACTGCGCATCGAGCCGGCCATCGCCGTCGACACCCACGTGTTCCGCGTCTCCCAACGTCTGAAGCTTTCGGCGGGCAAGACGCCCGACCAGGTTGAGGCCGATCTGATGGCGCTGGTCCCCGAGCCCTACCTGACGCGGGCCCACCACTGGCTGATCCTGCATGGCCGCTACACCTGCGTGGCGCGGCGGCCGAAATGCGAGGATTGCCCCATCGACGACCTCTGCCCGTCAAGGATCCTGTTCGTGGGGCGATGAGCCGCCGCCGGAGCGAGGCTAGGGCTCGACCCTGACCGGGACCTCAAGGTCGCAGATCGAGAAGTCCGCGCCCTTGGCGATACGTGTCTGGCGGACCAGGGTGCGGAAGGCGGGGCTGTCGTCGCGCAGGATCGAGAGCCGAGGCCGCTCGCCCGCCGGGATATCGGCCGCCACCCGCACCTTGAGCATCGAGTCGGGCTTGGTCGGCGGCTCCCCCACCGCAATGACGCTGTTGGCGTCAAACCCCACCACGATCCTGCCCCAGACCGTGTAATCGCGGTCCAGGCGGCGGCTCGAACCGCGCATGAAGAAAATCTCGCTGTTGCCGGTGTTCTCCGCCGCCTGACGGCCCATCCCCGCGACGCCCGGGCAATAGGCGCCCCACGCGCGTATCGCGCCGTCCTTGGATTTCAGCGCTTCCTGGCCAGACACCGTGGCGATGGGGACCGCCCCCAGGAACCCCACCGTGCCGTCAGAGGGCGCGGCGACGGCGCGGTAGCCGGCCATCTTCAGCTTGAAGGTCGCCTCCAGCGGCAGGTCGGGATGGCTGGAAACTCCGCCATCGTGATTGTTGGGGTTGCCGGTCTGGTTGACGAAGCCCTCGATCACCCGGTGGAACTGCAGGCCGTCATAGACGCCTTCCCGGGCCAGGAGCTTCACGCGCGCCACGCTTTGCGGGGCCATGTCCGGCGCCATCTCGACGATGATCCTGCCCTTGGTGGCGTCGATCACCAGCAGGTTTTCAGGGTTCAGGGCGCGCCAGTCGGGGGCCGGGGCGGCGGCCAGGAGACCGAACGCACAAAGGGCGACGGAGAGCATGCGGATCATGCGACCCAGTGAAGCTTCTCCGCCGCCCCTCGCCAAGCCGATCTTTCGCGAAGACCGGCCTTAACTCACAAATTCAGTCGCACGATCTAGGTGATGTGCTTGACGCTCACCGGGTCGCTGCCCGGGAAGCTCTCCTCCAGGCCCTCGTCCAGCAGGGCTTCCTGCCGGTCTTCGGCCTCGCGCGCCTTGTCCGCCAGTTGGTCGGGCTTTTCGCCTTCCTTCAGCGGGGCGACCTTGCGCGCATGAGGCTCTTGCGCCTCCTTAACGCTCTGCTTGTCGCTGGCGGCGCGGTCGGCGTCCTTGGTCTTGTTCTGATTGAGAATGCCCATGTGCAGGTCCTCCAAACGCTTGGCGATGGTCCGCCGTGGCAACCTAACGTGCGGGGGCGTCCGGGGTTGCGGCCCAACCTTGAGCATTGCGCAGGCGGATTCCGCTGGCGTGCAGGCTGGTGGACCAGACCTCGCGCAGGGAGGTGAGGCCCGCCATCACCCGCAGCTCCACGCCGTGCGCGGCCATCAGGGCGGGGAGGTTGGAGAGGGTCTCGACGCTCAGGGGCGTCACCGGCTGGCGCGACACCCACATGCCGGCGTCCTCCAGATCCTCGAAAGACCCCACCGGCAGCTCATAGCGATAAAGGATTCCGCGATTGAGACGTTCGAGCCAGGACCACTCGATATGGGCGATCATCCGCGCGTCGCTCGCCCCGAACCACCGCTCGCGATCTTCCGCCGTCGTGGCGGGGGTCGGCCACAACAGGATGCGCGGACAGTCGCGCGGGAAGAAGTAGAGCGGCTGGGTCGCCTCATCGATCGCCCAGACCAGCGGTCCGTTCAGCCAATCGCGCCCGGGCGGCCGCGTGGAGGGGACGCCGACAGGCCTGGGGACAAAGCCTTCGATGCCGGGATCGTCGCTGAAGTGAAAAAGCCGCATGCCAGAGCCTGTCTAAAGCGCCCCACGCGTTGCTCAAGCTTGTCTTTCCCTGTAGTCAGCCCGCCTACCTTTCCCGGAAAGCCCAATGACCGAACTCTACGACGTCGCCGCCATCGGCAACGCCATCGTCGATGTAATCGCCCCGGCGACCGACGATTTCCTGTCGGCCAATGGGCTCGACAAGGGCGCCATGATGCTGATCGACGAAGCCCGCGGCGTGGAGCTCTACAGCAAGATGGCCTCGGGCATCGAGGCGTCGGGCGGTTCGGCCGGCAACACCATCGCCGGCGTCGCCAGCTTCGGCGGCCGCGCGGCCTATCTGGGCAAGGTGGCCAAGGACCAGCTGGGCGACGTCTTCGCCCACGACATGCGCGCCATCGGCGCCCACTTCGACACCCCGCCGCTGATCGGCGGCCCGGCCACGGCCCGCTCGCTGATCAACGTCACCCCCGATGGCGAGCGCACCATGTGCACCTATCTGGGGGCCTCGACCGAGTTCGCCGCCGATGACGTGGACGCCGCGGTCATCGAGGGCGCCCAGATCGTCTATCTCGAGGGCTATCTGTTCGACGCCGAGGCCGCCCGCCGCGCCTTCGCCAAGGCCGCCGGCCTGGCCCGCGGCGCCGGCCGGATGATGGCCATCACGCTCTCCGACGGCTTTGTGGTGGATCGTCACCGCGAGGCCCTGCTTGGTTTCATCGAAAGCCAGGTCGATCTGGTCTTCGCCAACGACACCGAACTGATGGCGATGTTCCAGACCACCGACCTCGACGACGCCATCGCCCAGATGCGCGGCAAGGTGAAGATCGCCGCCGTCACCCGCGGCGCGGCCGGCTCCACCATCTGCGCGGCGGGCGAAACCTTCGACGTTGCGGCCTATCCGGTGGAAAAAGTCGTGGACACGACCGGCGCGGGCGACCAATACGCAGCCGGTTTCATGTTCGGTCTCGCCAAGGGCCGGCCGCTGAATGTCTGCGGCCAGCTCGGTTCGCTGGCGGCCTCGGAAGTGATCTCGCACTACGGCCCGCGCCCCCTGGTCAATCTGAAAGACCTGGCGGCGTCGAAAGGACTCTAAGCATGGCCCGCACGGCCGACGTCGTCCGCAACACCAAGGAAACTCAGATCAGCGTCAGCGTTGATCTGGACGGCTCCGGCGTGTCCGATGTCGAGACCGGCGTCGGCTTCTTCGACCACATGCTCGACAGCTTCGCCCGTCACGGCGGGATCGACCTGAAGGTCCGCACCAAGGGCGACCTGCACATTGATTTCCACCACACGGTGGAGGACACCGGCATCGTCATCGGCCAGGCCATCAACAAGGCGCTGGACGGGTTCAAGGGCATCCGCCGCTTCGGCCATGCCTATATCCCGATGGACGAGACCCTGACCCGCTGCGCCATCGACCTCTCCAACCGGCCCTATCTGATCTGGAAGGTCGCCTTCAAGACCCAGAAGATCGGCGAGATCGACACTGAGCTGTTCAAGGAATTCCACCACGCCTTCGCCATGAACCTGGGCGCCTGCGTGCATCTGGAAACCCTCTATGGCGACAACAGCCACCACATCGCCGAGAGCGGCTTCAAGGCCCTGGCCCGTGCGCTGCGCACCGCCGTCGAACTCGACCCCAAAACCCATGGTCACGCTCCGTCGACCAAGGGCGTCCTCTAGGAATCAGTTCCATGCAGAGTGTCGCCCTGATCGACTACGGGTCGGGCAACCTTCGCTCGGCCGAAAAGGCC
>NZ_JBBKVV010000143.1:0-13157 GCF_037968635.1 Phenylobacterium sp. | reverse complement strand
CATGCCGGCCGACGCGATGGCGCCGGCCGCGCCGCCGGTCTCCACCGTTCCGGCGCCTGCCGCCGAGCCGGCCCCCGCGCCCGAGCCGGAGAAGGTCTACGCCGTTCCCACCACCGGTGAGGTCGGCCAGATCATCGACGTGATCAACCGCATCTGCGTGCCGATGGTCCGCGGCGGGGACATCAGCAAGCTCGCCACCCGGGACCAGGGCTTCAAGTTCAACAAGCGCGAACAGACCTACACCCAGACCCTCGTGACCAAGCCCTACACGCTGACGGTCTTCGCGCCTGGGTCCAACAAGGACGTCTGCCGGATGGCTCTGAACTACACGCTGGACGGCGAGAAGCCGATCATCGTGGGCCTGAACATCTTCTCGCTGCTGCACCAGCCCGAGCTGCTCCAGCAGCGCAACGACTTCGTGCCGGCCACCGACTACAAGCGGATCACCAACTCCTGGGAGTATTTCACCGATCGCGAGTCGATCGGCCTGGTGTTCCTGCAGCTGAAGAAGCCGGACGGCTCCTCGGTGAACGGCAAGTGGGACATGGGCGAAGTGCTCTATTCGGAACGCAAGTTCTAGGTCTTCAGCCTCCGGCACCAATCCAGGATCAGACGCCGCGGACGACCGCGGCGTCTCTTTCTTTTCCGGGACGCCCCGGTCTTGGGAGGACAGCCGATGGCCTGGCTTATCCTGTTCGTCGCCGGTCTCTGTGAAATCGGCTGGGCCGTGGGCCTGAAATATACCGACGGCTTCACACGGCTTTGGCCCACGGTTTTCACCGGGGCGAGCCTGCTGGTGTCGATGGCCCTGCTGGGGGCGGCGATGAAGACCCTGCCCCTGGGCACAGCCTATGCGGTCTGGACCGGGATCGGGGCGGTGGGGACGGTGATCCTGGGGATCGTGCTGTTCAAGGAGCCGGTGACCGTGGCCCGGCTGGTGTGTGTCGGCCTGATCGTCGCCGGGATTCTTGGGCTGAAGATCTTCGGGAAGAGCTAGACCGCCGCGCGAAGGTCGAGCGTCTCCAGCCAGTCCCAGGCCTGCGTCGCCACGTCCTGCCAGCCCGTCTCTCCCAGCAGCCAGTGGCTCATGCCCGCCATCTCGATGTAGTCGGCGCCCAGGCGCTGGGCGGTCTGGCGGGCGGTCATCGGCGGGTGAACCACGTCGCGCTGGCCCACCATCACCAGGCATGGGACGCCGATGCCGCCGGTTCCGACGCTGGTGGTCATGAAGGGGTCCAGCCACCAGTTCAGGGCCTCCCACAGGGCCCGGCCGCTCTCCGGGCGCAGGCGCTGCACGGCGGCCTCGCGCTCGGCGGAGGGCATGCGGTCGAGGCTGTAGGTCCGCATCAGGGTGCGGTCGGGACTGATGCTCTGGGCGAAGGCCGCGCCCATCATCAGGCCAAAGGCGGTGACGGCCTCCTCCATCGAGGACCCGGCGACGCCCCAGGGGGGCGAGGGGGCCAGCAGGATCAGGGCCTTGAGCGGCGCGCGCTTGGCCGCCAGCTGGCAGACCAGGCCCCCCAGGGAGTGGCCGATAAGGATCGGCGGCTCAGGCAGGCTGGCGCAGAGGGCGGCGATGTCCTTGGCGTAGTCGGTCATCGAGACACCGCTGACCACGCCAGGGCGCTCGTCGTCGCCGTGGCCGCGAAGGTCCGGCGTCAGCACCGGGTGGCCGGCGGCTTCGAAGGGCGCGCGGAACGCCTCGAAGGCCCAGCCGCCACAGAAGGCGCCGTGGACCATGACGATGGGCGCGGCCATCAGGCGGCGCGGCCAGGCAGGCCCGCGAAGTCGTGGAAGGCGGTGATGACAGCCTCGTAGGTGGCCTTCTTGAAGGGGACCACCAGGTCGGGCGCCTCGGAAAGCTTGCCCCAGCGCCAGGCGTCGAACTCGGGATGACCGTCGCCGCCAAGGTCGATCTCGGATTCCTCGCCGTCGAAGCGCAGGGCGAACCAGACCTGTCGCTGACCCTTCCAGCCCTTGGCGATCTTGCTGCCGTTGTGGCCGGGCGGGAAATCATAGGCCATCCAGCCGTCGGTGCGGCCGAGCAGGGTGGTGGAGACGACCCCGGTCTCCTCCGCCAGCTCGCGCTTGGCGGCGACATAGAGGTCCTCGCCGGCGTCCACGCCGCCTTGCGGGAACTGCCAGTTGTAGGGCTCAGGCGTGTTCAGCCGCCGTCCCAGCCAGACGCGGCCATCGGGGTGGAAGAGCACCACCCCCACATTGGGGCGATAGGCGGCGAGGTCGTCCATAGGCGCGAGGTTACCTGCGTGTGGTCAGCGCCGAGGCCGGCGCCAGTTGGTAGCCCCTAGATTCCACGCTTTGGGCCCACTGCGCCACCTGAGTCAGCGTCACAGGGTATGCGAAGCCTGACCCAAGGGCCTGGCCGTGTTGCAGGGCGCCGGCCTCGAGGGACAGCAGCTGCTGGTCGATGGCCTCAACGGACAGTTGGTCGTCGACGATACGGTCGGCCGAGGCCCGGGGCAGGCCACCGCCGCGCCGCGCCGCCGAGCCGTCATCGATGAAGGCCAGGCCGCGGCCGCGCAAGGCGCCGGTGAAGGTGGTCATGGCGCTGTCGGAACCCACGAAGCGCGAGCCGAGATAGTTGGTGACCCCGAAATAGCCGGTGGCGCGGCTGAGCAGCCATTCCAGTTTCTTCACCGTCTCCTGACCCTGGGCCTGGGCCATCAGGGTGTAGGGGCCGGGATCATTGTCGGGATAGTCGACAGGCTCCATGGGGGCTTCCAGCAACACCTCGTGGCCGTTCTGGCGGGCCAGGTCGATCCAGCCCTGCAGACCGTCGGAATAGGGCACGAAGGACAGCGTGATCTCCGGCGGGAGGTTTTCGATGGCCTGGCGGGTGGCTGTGGCGTTGAGGCCCAGGCCGCCGATCACCAGGCCGACCTTGGGCCGCCCGTTGCTGGCGAAGGGCCGGGCATAGGCCTCGGCGGGGGTGCGGCCATTGGGGCCGATGATCGGCAGCGGACCGCCCGAACCCTGCGCGGTCAGACCCGCGATCGGGGCGGGCGGCAGGGGATCGGCGGCGTGGAAAGGCTGCCGGCCGGGGACAGTGATCACCGCCTGGCCGAAGGCCGCGCCTGCGCCGATCGGGCTTTCCGACAGGCGGAAGATGTCGTTCGACAGCGTCGTGCCGCCCGGATGGTCGGCGGTCAGCGCCTCGCGCCAGCCGGGAGGGGCGGCCATGGCGGCGACCTTGGCCAGGCTGATCCGCACCACTGGGGTCCCCGCCTTCGGGTCGCCCATCAGGGTGACCAGGATCAGGGCCGCGGTCATGAACAGGAAGGCCGCGCCGCCGGCGCCCACATAGGGGTTGGCGATGGCCTTGGCGAACAGCTCCTGTGCGCTGTTCCCCGGGCCGGGGGCGGCGGCGACCGTGACGAGCTTTTTCTTGGAAAACATAGACATGACCACGCGCGAGGCTTCAGCCCGGAGCCTGCGCGATCATGGTTAATGAAGGGCTACTTTTCGCCGCGCCGCAGCACGGCGGAGGGTCGCAGGCGGCGCTCGGAGGTGAGCCCCGCCTGGGAGACTATTTCGCCACCGGCTTGGGTTCGAGCTTGGGCAGCTTGGAGACCACCTCGGCCATCTTGGCGGCCGGTTTGGGCAATTTGGGGGTGGCGGCCACCGAGCCGTAGCGCAGCACATCCTTGGCGCGGGCCAGCTGGAAGTCGCCGGTGGTGGTGTTGAAGTCCGCCGGGGGCGCCTCGGCCGGTTCGTGCGCGCCAATACGGGTCTTGCCCTCCTCGGCGTTGAGGGCGTTGCGGAAGGAGGCCTCACTGAACTGGAAGGCGCGGTTGGCGATGGACTGAGCCTCGTCGCGGGTCTCGGCCACCTCCAGGTCCGGCTGGATGCCGGTCTTCTGGATGGAGCGGCCGGCCGGCGTGTAGTAGCGCGCCGTGGTCAGTTTCAGCGCGCCGTCCATGCCGCCGCGCAGGGGGATCACGGTCTGGACCGAGCCCTTGCCGAAGCTGGTGAGGCCCACGAGTTCCGCGCGCTTGCGGTCCTGCAGGGCGCCGGCCACGATCTCGGCCGCCGACGCGGAACCGGAATTGATCAGCACCACCACGGGCAGGCCGCCGGTCGCATCGCCCGCACGGGCGTTGTAGCGCTCGACGTCGCGGGGATCGCGCCCACGCTGCGAGACGATCTCGCCGCCATCCAGGAACAGGTCGGAGATGCCGACCGCCTGGTCGAGCAGGCCGCCCGGATTGTTGCGAAGGTCCAGGATCAGACCCTTCATCTTGGGATTCTTGGCGCGCAGGTCGGCGATGGCCGCCTCAGCTTCGTCGGTGGTCTTCTCGTTGAAGGCCGAGACCCGCAGATAGCCGTAGTCGCCCTCGAGCTTGGCGGTGGCGGACTTGGGCTTGATCACCTCGCGCACCAACTTGACGTCGAAGGGCTCGGTCTTCTCGCGGGCGATGGTCAGGGTGACCGGTTCGCCGGGCTTGCCGCGCATCTGCTTGACCGCTTGGTTGACCGACAGGCCCAGAACGCTCTCGCCGTTGACGGCGGTGATGAAGTCGCCGGCCTTGATCCCGGCCTTGAAGGCCGGCGTGCCGTCCATGGGCGAGATCACCTTGACCACGCCGTCCTCGCTGGTGACCTCGATGCCGAGCCCGCCGTACTCTCCGCGCGTCTGATCGCGCATGTCGTCGAAGCTCTCGGGGTTCAGGTAGCCGGAGTGGGGATCCAGCGAGGTCAGCATGCCGTCGATGGCCGCCTCGATGAGCTTCTTGTCGTCGACCTCGGTGACGTACTGCCGCTCGACGGTGTCCAGCACGTCGCCAAACAGTTCGAGCATCTTGTAGGTCTTGGCTCGCGGCTGCGCTGCGGCCAGGGCCTGCTGGCTGATATAGGCCATGGAGCCCGCCCCGAGGACGAAGGCCGAAACACCGATCAACAGATACTTGCGCATAGATTAGGCCCTAGGGCTCCCTTGCGGCGGAATTGAGCCGCTTAACCGCTTCACGTCCCCAACAGAACCCCACCAGGTTCCAAAGTCATCTTCTTAGCCGACGGACGGTCTGACGCCGTTGCCGCCCTTCATCCAGCGCCCCGGATTGACCGGCGCGCCCCGCTCCCGGACCTCGAGATAGAGCTCAGGGGGCGATTGTCGTCCATCCGCCATCCATCCGACAGGTGCGCCCGCCGCGACGGATTGTCCGACGCCCACGTTCACCCGGTCCATGCCAGCCAACACCAGATGGTATCCACCGGCCAATCTTAAGATCAAGATCACGCCCCAGCCCTTCACCGGGCCCACATATTGGACAAGTCCCGCGTCCGGCGCCGTGACTTTCGCCCCGGAGGCGGTCTGGAGGGTCAGGCCGTTCGATTTGCCGCCGCCGGGAACAGCCTCTCCGAAACGCCCCACGACCGGTCCCTCGGCCGGCGCCAGCAGGGCCTTTGGCGGCGTGACCTCGCCGTCGTTGTCTTGCAACAGGCTCGGGCCGCGCTGGCCCGGGGGCTGGATCAGGCGCGCTTCGGCGAGCTCGCTGTCGGCGGTGAACAGGGCCTCGCTGGCCACGGCGGCCAGCCGGCGTTGGCGGGCGATCTCGCTGGCCTCGGCCGCATAGAGCCGGGCGCGGCGCTGCAGCTCCGGGGTGATGGCCTTGACCAGGATGGCGGCGCGGACGGCGGAGACCGCGTCGTCGGGGCTGACCAGCAGGGCGGGCGGCGGATCGCGGCGGAACTGCTGCAGCACGGTGAGCAGCCGCGCCAGGCGATTGAGGTTGCGGCCCTGCTCGGCGGTCAGCACCGTCTCACGGACGTTAAGGCTCTGCAGCCTGTCGCGCTCGCCGGCCGCCGCCACGGCCACGACGCCCACCGCCAGGCTGGCGAAGGCGCCGATCACGAAGGCGGGGCGGAGGGTCAGCAAGGGCGTTCAGTCACGGTGATAGGGGCCGCCGGCCAGGATGGTCACCGCCCGATAGACCTGTTCGGCCAGCATCGCGCGGGCCAGGGCATGGGGCCATGTCTGGGGCCCGAAGGCCAGCTTGCCGTTGGCGGCGGCCACCAGGGCCGGATCGAGGCCATCGGCGCCGCCGATCATGAACACCAGCCGCCGCACGCCCTGGTCGCGCAGCTTGGCGATCTCGGCGGCGAAGTCGCGGGAGGCGCGCGCGGCGCCCCGCTCATCGCAGGCGATGACGTGGGCGTCGGTCAGGTGTGGGCGCAGGACATCGGCCTCAGCGATCTTGCCGGGCTTCCTGGCCTCGACCTCCACCACCTCGACGGGACCAAGTCCCAGGGCGCGGCCGGCCGCGGTGGCGCGGTCCACATAGAGCTTCACCAGCTCGACCTCGGGGGAACGGGCCAGACGCCCGACCGCCAGGATCGTCAGTTTCAAGTGAAGGCGATGTGGGCCGAGTCCACCGACCAGATCTTTTCGATATTGTAGAAGGAGCGGACCTCGGGACGGAACAGGTGGATGATCACGTCGCCGGTGTCGATCAACACCCAGTCACAGTGGGGCATGCCCTCGACGCGCACCTTGCCGTAGCCCTCGTCCTTGAGGGCGCGCAGCAGGTGGTCGGCCATGGCGCCGACATGGCGGTGCGAACGGCCGGAGGCGACGATCAGGCCGTCGGCCACCGCGCTCTTACCCTTCAGGTCGATGAACACGACATCCTGGGCTTTGTCGTCGTCGAGACGGGCCAGGATAAGGTCTTCCAAAGCGGCGATGCGACTTTGGGGATCGGTCGAAACCTCGGTCGAAATCGGGGTTTCGTGCGCACTCGGCGCAGGGTCAGGGCTCAGCGGGGTAGCTCCTTTTTTGCCTCGCTAAAAGGCCTCATATCATGATTGCGCGGAAAGGGGCAGTCCGCCTGACATCACGATCTTGATCCCCCCATCCGCGCCCGCATGGCGGTCGACGAGAGGAAGTTCAGGGGGCCGGTGAGGAACACCCAGCGGGGGGGCTCGGTCCCGGCCAGGATGGGGGCCTGGCTTGCGGGTCGCCGGGCGTGGCTGAATCGTTGCGCGGCCGGCGAGAAGCGGCTCCTCAGGGAGATCCAGGGCCGCGAGACCACGGCGACGGGCGCGCCGCCCATGATCTGCGTCCAGCCTCGCCAACGATGGAAGCCGGCCAGGCTGTCGGCGCCCATGATCCAGACGAACTTCACCCCCGGGAAGCGGGCCTTCAGGACCCTCAGGGTGTCGATGGTGTAGGTCGAGCCGATGGCGGTCTCGGCGTCGGAGACGATCATCGCCCGGCCGCGGGCCACCTTGCGGACGCCGGCCATGCGCTCGGACAGGCTGGCGGTCTCCTTGGACGGCTTCAGCGGATTCTGCGGCGAGACCAGCCAGATGACCCGGTCCAGCTTCAGCCGCTTGCGGGCGGTCTCGGCCACGTGGGCGTGGCCGGCGTGGACCGGATTGAACGAGCCGCCATAGAGCCCTACCCGCATGCCCCGCGTGAGCGTGAAGCCCAGGCGCAGGGTCGCGGGCCGGCCGGCCTCAGGGACGCGCCGGGCGGGTCCCGCGAACCACATGGTCTCTGCTCTGGATCAAAACCGCTTGCCCGTATCGGGATTGCGGTCGAGGTTGATGTCGGTCTGGCGGACCCGGGCGCGGACGGTGAAGACCCCGTCCCCGGCCAGGACGCCGCCCCGGGCGAACAGGCGGCCGTGCTCCCAGTTGGAGAGACCCAGTTCGGGGCGGTTCAGCGCGTACTGGCCGTCCACCCAGCGGGTGAAGCCGTCGCCGGTGAAGGGGGCGTCGATCGCCGCGTAGAAGCGGTCGTGGGCCTCGGCGTCCTGCGAGATCAGGCTGGCGGCGAAGCGGGGGCTGTAGCGGTTGAAAAGGGCGATGGCTTGGGCCGCGTCCTCCACCACCATCAGACTGACCTCCGGGGTCTCTTCCCATTCCCATTCGCGGCCGAGGTCGACCTCGGCCAGGAGTTCCACCAGGGGTTCCTCGCGGTCCCCCTCGGCCCGGCCAACGGTGACGCGGGCCTCGCGCCAGGTGGCGGGAATATAGCGCTCCGAGCCGTCGACGACGTGCAGCTTGGCGCCCTTGCGGCGTTCGCCGGCGGCTTCCAGGGCGCGCAGGAAGACCGGCACCAGCTCTTCGGCGCGCTCGCGGACGATGCAGCAGACGTTCAGGGTGTTGCAGACCTTGCGGTCGAGGGAGTGGTAGGCGGCGGCCTCGAAGCGGGCCGCGTCGGCGTCTGTGTCGGCCACCATCCAGGCGCCGCCCGTGCCGTGCAGGCTGACCGGGGTCCCGGCCTGGCGGGCGATGGCGCCCAACTGGGCCACGGCGGACCCCGAACCTCGGGCGACGGCCAGCGCCAGCCGGCTGTCGGAGAACATGGCCCAGCCGGCCGCGTGCTCGGGGCTATCCACCAGGGCCGCGGCGCCGCTCGGCAGGCCTGCGGCGGCCAGGGCGGGGTCGAGGGCGTGCTCGACGATGGCGCGGGCCGTGCCGAGCGCATCGGAGCCGATGCGGAAGACCACGGTGTTGCCGGTGCGCAGCACGCCGGTGGCGTCGGCGAAGACGTTGGGGCGGCCCTCGAAGACGAAGCCCACGACCCCCAGGGGCGCCATGACCTGGTCAACGCTCCAGCCCGCGTGGGTGACGGTTTCGAGCACCCGGCCGCGGGCGGCCGGCGCGTCGCGCCAGGCCTGCAGCCCCGCGATCATGTCGGCGCGCATGGCCGCGTTGACCGTCAGCCGGGTGGTGGAGCGGCCGCGGCCCTGGGCCCTGGTCACGTCGGTGGCGTTGGCCGCGCCGATGGCGGCCCAGACCTGGTCGTCGGCGAGCCTGGCGGCGAAGGCGTCGAAGAAGGCGGTGATGGCCCCGTCGCTGACCGACCCCATGGCTTGAAAGGCGTCATGGCCCTGGCCGACGGCGGCGTCGGCCAGGGCCTGGACGGCGGCGGGAACGTGCAGCAGGTCGCCGGTGTCCTGCACCACCACCAGCCGGTCGCCGGCCTGGAAGGCCTCGGCGAGGTCCTGCGAGACATAGGCCACGCGGTCGCCGCCAAAGGGGATGGCCATGGAGGGCGCGAGCGCGGTCAGCCGACCGTTCGCCGTTTCCGCCCTGCCTCTGTCCGCCGCATCGCCCACGTCGACCGCCATATGCTCAAGATGAGCCTTAGTAAGCACCTTTGCCGAATGCGGCAATTCACCGCTCAAGTGCGACAGAACGTCCCGCGATTAAGCCGATGTTACCAGTCTGACGCCTACCCTGCCGGACGAGGGGTGGGACCGTGGGCGTGATGAAGAAAATCCTCAATCTGGGCGTCATGCTCCAGGTCATCGCCGGGGTGATGGTCGCCACGTTGGTGATCACCTGCGCGGTGATGGCCACGCACGCCTATCAGCGCCAGCAGGCCGCCCAGCGGGTGCTGCTGGCCGCTGAGGTTTCGCGTGACCTGTTCCACGCCATGCAGGGTCTGAGACTGGAGCGCGGCGCGGTCTCCATCGCCCTGACCAAGCCGGACATTCCGCCGGCCGAAGCGCTGCGGAGCCTGAATGGCGCTCGGGTCAGCACCGACGCGGCGATCAAGTCCGCCCTGGCCCGCCTGCCGCGGACGCGGCTGGAGGCGGTGGTCTCGGAGGGCCCGGCCGTGCGTCGGCTGGTGGACGAGATCAGCGCCCGGCAATCGACCTTCCTGCACATGCGCGGGGTGACCGACCGGGCCCTGGCGACCGCCGATCGCCACCGTCCCGACGCCCCGCGCCAAGCCTGGCTCCTCGCCAACTCCAACCTGGTGGATGCGCTGGGGGAGCTTTCCGGCCAGCTTTCCAACGAAGCCACCCAGGCTGACCCCTACATCGCCCGGATGATGACCGTCAAACAGCTTGCATGGCTGGCGCGCGAGGCCGCGGGCCTGGATGCGATGCTGGTGGGCGAGGCGCTGGGTCGCGGCCGGCCGTTGACCGTGGCGGAACGCGAGGCGATGGCCAAGCTCATCGGCGCCGTCGACGCGCCGCACAAGATGATCACCGGCCAGGCGAACCTGGCGCTCAACCCGCCGCGCTTGAAGAGCGCCATCGCGCGGGCGGAGCGCACCTATTTCGTGGAGTTCCGCGCCGCCCGCGCCAACGCCCTGTCGGCCCTCGACACCGGCGCATCAATCGACACCCCGGCGCTGAACCGCGACATGATCGACAGCCTGCAAAGCCTGATGGACATCGTCGGCGTCAGCTTCGACCTCACCGCCGAGCACGCCGCCCGTCAGGTGGAGGCCGCCGAGCGTCAGGTGCGGCTCTCCATCGCCCTGATGGCCGTCGCCTGCGCCTTCGGCCTGCTGTCGGCCGCCTTCATCATCGGCCGCGTCGTGCGCCCGATGGCCAGGATCACCCAGGCCATGGGAGACGTGGCGGCCGGCGATCTGGAGAGCGAGATTCCCTTCGAGTTCCGCGAGGACGAGATCGGCCGCCTGGCCCAGGCGCTGGGAGTCTTCCGCCGCAACGCCCTGGAGCGGCGCGAGATGGAGGCTGTGCTGGTGCGCAGCCAGGTCGCCAAGGAGGCGGCCGAAAGCGCCAACAAGATGAAGTCCCAGTTCCTGGCCAATATGAGCCACGAGATCCGCACCCCGCTGAACGGCGTGCTGGGCATGGTCCAGGTGATGGAACGCGAGGCCCTGGCCCCTGATCAGCGCGAGCGGCTGCACATCATCCGCGACTCCGGCGCGGGCCTGCTGCAGGTGCTCAACGACGTGCTGGACATCTCCAAGATCGAGGCCGGCAAGCTGGACCTGGCCCCGATCGAGTTCGACATCGAGACCCTGGCGACCCGGACGGTCTCCACCTTCACCGGCGCGGCCGCGTCAAAACACCTGGACCTGGAGGTGACTGTCGACCTGGACGCCACCGGAGTCTGGCTTGGCGACGCCGACCGTATCCGCCAGATCCTGTCGAACCTGCTGTCCAACGCCGTGAAGTTCACCGACGCTGGCGGGGTGTCCCTGGAGGTCACCACCCGGTCTGAGGGCCTGGACTTCATCGTCCGCGACAGCGGCATCGGCATGTCGGCCGAGGCCCTGCCGAAGCTGTTCTCCAAGTTCACCCAGGTGGACGACTCAAACGAGCGCAGGTTCGGCGGCACCGGCCTGGGCCTGGCCATCAGCCGCGAGCTGGTGGAGCTGATGGGCGGAGCGGTCGAGGTCACCAGCACGCCCGGCAAGGGCTCGGAGTTCCGGGTCAGCCTGCCCCTGCCGCGCGTCAGCGAAACGCCGCGCGCGCCGGTCAGCGCCGCCCCCGGCGAGATTAGCCTGCCGCAGGACCGCCGCCTGCGCATCCTGGCCGCGGAGGACAACCCCACCAACCAGAAGGTGCTGGCCGCCCTGCTGGCCCCGCTGGACGTGGAGCTGACGGTGGTTGGAGATGGCCTTCAGGCCGTCGCCACCTGGGCCACGGCCGATTTCGACGTGATCCTGATGGACATCCAGATGCCGGAGATGGGCGGGGTCGCCGCCTCGCTGGCGATCCGTCAGGCAGAGGCCACACAGGGCATGGCCCCGATTCCGATCATCGCGCTGTCGGCCAACGCCATGAGCCATCAGATCGCCGAGTACATGGCTGCGGGCATGACCGCCTATGTGGCCAAGCCCATCGAGGTCGGCGTGCTTTACGAGACCATCGGCGAAGCCCTGGCCGGCGCCGAAGCCCAGCCGGAGGTGCGGGCCGAGGCGGTCTAGACCGCGGGAACCTCCGCCGGAGCGTGGCCCAGCGCCAGGTCGTCGGCGTGGATCACGGGGCCGGAGGTGTAGCCCAGGGCCGCTTCGATGGCGTCGGACTTCAATCCCAGGATGGCGGCGGCGTCGGCGCTGTCATAGCGAGTCAGGCCCCGGCCGATCTCGCGGCCGGCCTGGTCGCGGACGATGACGGCGTCGCCCTTCTCGAACCGGCCCTCGACGGCGCGGACGCCGGCGGCCAGCAGGCTCTTGCCGGTGACGAGCGCGCGGGCCGCGCCACTGTCGACCACCAGGGTTCCGGCGGGCGCCAGGGTTCCGGCGATCCAGGCCTTGTAGGCGGCCTTGGCGCTGAGGGCGGGCTCGATGACGGTGGCCGGTTCCCCGGCTTCCAGGGCGGCCAGCGGCGAGGGACGGCGGCCGAGCGTGATGACGGTGGCGCAGCCGGCCGACTGGGCCATGCGGGCCGCGGCGATCTTGGTGGCCATGCCGCCGGTGCCGACTCCGGCGCTGGCGTTGGCGCCGCCGGCCATGGCCTCGATCTCGGGCGTCAGATGGGCGATGCGGGCCAGGTGCTTCGCATCCGGATTGCGGCGCGGATCGGCGGTGTAGAGGCCGTCGATGTCCGACAGCAGGACCAGCACATCGGCGCCGATCATCTGGGCCACGCGGGCGGCAAGGCGATCATTGTCGCCGTAGCGGATCTCCTCGGTGACGACGGTGTCGTTCTCGTTGACGACCGGGACCACGCCGAGGTCCAGCAGGGTCTCGACGGTGGCGCGCGCGTTCAGCCAGCGGCGCCGGACCTCGGTGTCGTCGCGGGTCAGCAGCACCTGGGCGGCGTGGATGTCGTGGGGTTCCAGCGCCTCTTCCCAGGCGCGCATGAGGGCCGACTGGCCGGCGGCGGCGGCGGCCTGCTTCTCGGGCAGGGTGAGGGATCGCTTGGCCAGCATCAGGCGGCGGCGGCCGAGCGCCACGGCGCCGGAAGACACCACCAGGACCTGCTGCCCCCGAGCCCGCAGGCGGGCGACATCGGCGGCGAAAGCGGCCAGCCACAGGGTGTCGGCGGTCCCGTCCTCGCCCACCAGCAGGGCCGAGCCGATCTTGACGACGACCCGGCGGGCGCGCTCGATCCCGCTCACGGCTTCCAGCCCACTTCGTCCTCGCCACCCTTGCCGACGGCTGCGGCGGCCTTGCGGTCGCGCACCAGGGCGTAGGCTTCGCGCAGGATTTCCGTTACGCCGGTCCCGGCGACGGCGGAGACGATGCGGACCGGAACCCCGGCGGCTTCCTCCAGCACCTCGCGCTGCATCGCCACGGTGCTCTCGTCGAGGGCGTCGATCTTGTTCAGAGCGATGATTTCGGTCTTGTCGCCCAGCTCCTCGCCATAGGCTTCCAGCTCATGCCGCACGGTCTTCCAGGCCTCGACGACGTCGGTCTGTGTCGAGTCGATCAGATGGATCAGCACCGCGGTGCGCTCCACGTGGCCGAGGAAGCG
>NZ_JBBKVV010000142.1:0-7633 GCF_037968635.1 Phenylobacterium sp. | reverse complement strand
GCTTCGACCCCGATCGTGCCGTCGCTGCCAAACCCCGACAGAATGATCCCGACGGCGTTCTCACCCTGGTCCTCGGCCAACGACACAAGGAAGGTGTCGATCGAGGACTGCCGGGCGGTGGGTGTCTCAGGAGGCGCTACGCGGAGAACGCCGCCCTCGATCTTCAGGAGCGCGTTCTGTGGGATTACCGCGACGGTGTTTTGAGCCGCGACTGTTCCGTCGACGGCCTTCACCACGGGCATCGCCGTATATTCGCCAATGATCTTCGCCAGGGCGCTGTTGTAGTCCGGGTCCAGATGCTGGACCAGGACGAACGCCATGCCGCTATCGGAGGGCATCTCGGAAAAGAACGACTGGAAGGCGTCAAGACCGCCAGCCGACGCGCCGATGCCGACGATCAGATGGCCCGCGCGCCCGGGGCCGTTGTCGACTGGTCCTCCGCCCGAAGTGGCCGTCACGGCTGACGCCTGGGCCGCTGCAGGCCGGGCGCCTAGAGTCGATTTGGGCTTAGCCATGGCTATCAATCGGCCCGGATTGCCGCAAAGGCAATGACCTCGCTCAAACCGGCTCTGAAAGCACCGAGTGCTGCTACCCAGAATGTCAGCTGTCGAGCCGGTGGCCTCCGTCCGCTCACCACCGAGGCTGTGTGTAAACGCGCGCGCGCTGCGTGGCTCCGGATTTGGCGTAGCGGCTGGTTCGCTATTTCCGCCGAAGAGCGGGCTCAGCCGCATAAAGGCGGCAGCCTCCTCAGGCCCGCATCGCCTCCATCAGTGGCTGCATGCCGATGATCGCGATCACCCGCTTCAGATTGTAGGCGAGGACGTGGAGGCTCATCTCCGTTCGGACGTTCTCAAGCCTCCGCATCCGGAAGTGCGTCGCCCCCATCCAGGCTTTCAGGGTGCCGAAGGGGTGTTCGACGGTGGCCCGGCGGATGCGCATAGCCTTGGGGGCACGCTCGAGCCGATCCTGCATGGCCTCGATCACCGCTTCATGCTCCCAGCGCGTGACACGTCGCTCTTTGCTTGGCGTGCACCGGGCCTTCAGGGGACAGGCCTGACAGCTTGCGCGGTCCCAGTAGCGATGCAGCGTCAGCCCCTTCTCCACCGTCGTCATGTGGTGCGGGAGTACCTGGCCTGATGGGCAGCGGTAGACGTTCTGTTCGGGGATGTAGACGAAGTCCTGCTTGCCGAAGCGTCCGTCGGCCTTGGCGCCTGAGGTGAGCGGTCTGGGCACATAGGGGATCACGCCGAGGGTCTCGCAGGCCAGCACCTCCTCGCCTGAGAAGTAGCCGCGGTCGGCCAGCACATCGAGGCTCTCGACGCCCATCTCCGCCTTGGCTAGCGCGCCCATGTTCGCGAGCTGACTGCGGTCGTTGCCCACGTTCGTCACCTCATGGGCGACGATCAGATGATGCTTGGCGTCGACCGCGGTCTGGACGTTGTAGCCCACCATGCCTGTGCCCTTGCCGTTGGTGGCCATGGCCCGAGCATCGGGATCAGTGAGCGAGATCTGCTGGTCGGGCGCGGCATGTACCTGGACCTCCAGGGCCTGGAAGTCCCTCATCTGCTCGCGCAGGGCAGCGATTTTCTCCTTGAGCCGCACCGACTTGGTCCGGGCGATCTCGCCCTCGAGGCGGTCGGCCGTCTCCAGAGCGGCCATGTAGCGCTCGATGCTGGCCTCCACCTGCTCCATGCGCCGCTGGATCGAGGCTCGGGTGAAGTTCTTGTCGCGGGTGTTCACCGCCTTGAACTTGCTGCCGTCGATCGCCGCCACCGCATGGCTGAAGAGATCCAGCTTGCGGCACAGCGCGATGAACCGACGACACCCCGCCCGGATCGCCGGACCATTGTCTTTGCGGAAGTCGGCGATGGTCTTGAAGTCGGGCGCCAGGCGGCCCGTCAGCCACATCATCTCGACATTGCGCTGCGCCTCGCGCTCCAGCTTCCGGCTCGACGTGATCTGGTTGATGTAGCCATACACGTACATCTTCAGCAGCAGGCCCGGATGGTAGCCAGGCCGACCCGTCGCCTCGGGCGTCACACCCTCAAAGCCAAGGCCCTGCAGATCCAGCTCGTCGACAAAGACGTCGATCACTCGGACCGGGTTCTCCTCGGAGACATAGTCCTCAAGGCATTCGGGAAGCAGCGTGCCCTGACGCCGATCCTCACCCTCAACGAAGCGCTTCATCGCGATCCCCAAAGCTGATGCTTCGGAATCTAGGCTGCTTCGCTGTTTTCACACAGCCTCCACCCTATGGCGACATTCGGAACGTCTGCAATCGGACGTGTTCCCAATGAACCTGTAGGATGCCGCCGGCTGGGTGGGCGCTGCCAGTCGGAGGTGAGCCATGGCTCAAATCGACCTCTTTCGCATGCCCAAACGGCCCTGGAATTCAGGGCGCATCATTGGGGCAAAGCCCCCGTTCAAGCCCAAACACATATGGGGAATTCGCCACCAGTTGAGGAGCGCGGGCAAAGTCCGGGACCTGGCGCTCTTCAACTGCGCTCTGGATGCCAAGCTTCGTGGGTGCGACCTCGTCAAGCTCAGGGTCAGTGATGTTGCGCCCGGCGGGATAATGCGGGACCGTGCCACGGTCATCCAGCAGAAGACGGGCCGGCCCGTACCGTTCGAGATCACTGACGCCAGCCGGGACGCGCTATCTGCGTGGCTGGCGTTGCGGGGCAAGCGCGCGGACGACTGGCTCTTTCCTAGCCGTTCGCGTCCCGGCGACCACCTGACGACGCGTCAGTACGCCAGGCTTGTCGGTGAGTGGGTGACCATGATCGACCTGGAGCCCCGCGCCTACGGCACGCACAGCCTGCGCCGAACCAAGGTGGCCCTGCTTTACAAGAAGACCGGCAATCTCCGCGCCTGCCAGCTCCTCCTAGGTCATCGAAAGCTAGAGAGCACGGTTCGGTACCTGGGAATCGAGGTGGATGACGCCCTTGCCTTGTCAGAGCAGATCGAAATCTGACCGTACCGGCGTACCGCTTGGTGGGCGACCCCGGTCCGCCAAGCGGACGTTGTGAACGACCCAGATGGGTCGTGAGCGGTCCCGAGCAAGGTCGCCGGAAGCAGACATTCCCCCTGATCGCCGGAAACCGGACCCTGCTGACGGCAGCGAGGGGTGGTTGACGGCCGCGAGCGCCCAAGACGGTCCAAGCTCAGCCGTTGACGTTCCCCCCCTAGTCGAACACCGTTACGGCTGCGGTTTGGGGGCCGCGTTCATGGCGGATGAAACGACGACGCCGCGGGCGAAACGCTCGCGAAAGGCACGCCCGCCCACCACGCCCGATCCCATTGAAATCGCGATGGAGGCGGAGGCGGTGGGCCAAGCGCCGCACGGCGTTGCGAACCAACTGCTGACCGAACAGCTGCGGCTGATCCGCACCCAGACCAAGCTTGGCGGCTGGCAGATCGCCAGCGAGCGGGCCAGCTTCGCCCTCAAGGTGCTGACCGGCGTTGCTGGAGTGGCGGTGGCGGGCGCACTGGCGGCCATGGCCTGGCAGGCTAGCCGGTCGGATGGGCTCGTCGTGGAGGCCTTCTCCGTACCCCCGGCGCTGGTCTCGCGCGGCGCGACTGGCGAGGTGGTTGCGCGCGGCGTGCTGGACCGGCTGGGCGAGCTAGACCGGGCCGCCAACTCGCTGCAATCGGTCCGCATTGCCGACGCCTGGACCCAGGACACCAAGATCGAGGTGGCCCAGACCGGCGTCTCGCTGGACGACGTGCAGCGCCTGCTACGGCGGTGGCTGGGCCACGAGACCCACCTGACCGGAGAGGTCGTGCAGACCGCCACAGGGGTTCGCATAACGGCGCGGACAGGCGTGGGCCGTACGGTGACGGCGGAAGGCTCAGCCGAGCAGCTGCCGGAGTTAGCTAGACAGGCGGGCGAGGCGTTGTTCCACCAGGCACGGCCCGTCCAGTATGCGGAATACCTCTCCCGAGAGGGTCGCTGGACGGAGGCCAAGCCGCTGCTGGCCCAGGTGCTGCAGACCAGTGATGATCCGCTGACACGGGCGGCGGCCGCCAATGCCCTGGGCATGATCACGGCCTATTCGGAGTTTCGACCAACTGAGGGCATCGAGTGGTTCCGCCGGGCGGCCGAGGGGCCGAACCGGCTGCTAGGGTCGCTCGCCCTGCAGAACGCTGCCGGCGTTGCAGCTGCGCTGGGGGATGAGCGGGACGGCATCGTCCTCAACCGGCAGGCGCTCAAGCGGATTGGCCACGAGCCCGGGGCGGTTGCGGACTGGTACCGGGCTGGCATGCGCGCCAACCTGGCCGCATCAGAATTCGACTATCACACGGCAGCGCGGCTGCTGCGGCCCCACGTGGGGCGCGCCAACGCCGGTTCGACCGGCGTTTATCGTAACACCTACTCGTCCTATCTGGCCGCCCTGCACGAGACTACGGCCGCGAGACGGCTCGCCACGAGGCCGTATCCGCCGACCGAGTTCAATGCAGAAAACTGGCCGGTGACGCTCGCCATCGCGCGCGCACTGCGGGCGCAAGGCGATGCAAGTCCGAGGATACTGGCGTTGGAAGCATTCTCGCTGGTTCAACTGGGCCAGCCGGAGGCGGCGCGCGAGGTGATCGCGACGACGGCTGCGGACTGCTTCTCGTGCGCCGTGACCCGGGCGATGATCCTGTCGCGCCAGGGGGATACCGTCGGAGCCGAGCGGGCGTTTCGCGCGATGGACCGGCTCTATCCGGGGCAGATCACCGGACTGATGTACTGGGGCCGCGAGCGGCTGGGGCGAGGGGACGCCCAAGGTGCGCTTCAGATATTCCGTCGGGCCGAGAAGCTCGCGCCCCGCTTTGCCGACCCGGCGGCCTGGTCGGGTGAGGCCCTGCTGGCCTTGGGCGACGACAAGGCCGCCGAGGAAGCCTTTCGCAAGGCGCAGCCGCTCGCCCCCCGCTGGGGCCGCCTGCACCTGAAGTGGGGCGACGCGCTGGCCAGGCTGGGCAAGACCGAGGAGGCCCGTGCGAAGTGGCGCGCGGCCGCGACGATGGATTTGTCACCGGCGGATCGCGCCGCGCTTAAGGCGCATGGGGTCTGAAATGGCGCGCGCTCCGAGCAACACTCCGAAGCGGAACCGGTTGAAAGCCGAGCCCGCGCCGACGACCCCCGATCCTATCGAGATCGCCATGGAGGCGGAGGCGGAGGGCCGCTCCCCTGAAGGCGTTGCTTATCGGGTGCTGGAAAAGCAGGAGCGGCTGATCGGCTGGCAGATCGCCAGCGAGCGCGCCGGGTTCGCCCTGAGGGTGCTAACCGGCGTCGCCGGGGTAGCGGCCGCGATGGCGCTGAGCGTCATGGCGTGGCAGGCTAGCCGCGCGAACGGCGTCGTGGTCGAGCCATTCGGCGTGCCGCCGGAGCTATCGGGCCAAATAACTGGCCAAGCCGTCGCCGCCCAAGTTCTGGATGAACTGGCAAGACTCAACACCCGAAAAACGGGCGCTGCCAACGACCCGACTTACAGTGGCGGGGACCGACAAGAGATAAGCTTGGCGATCCCAGGTTCCGGCGTAAACCTCGGCGACCTGCAGGCGGCGTTGAGAACCTGGCTAGGCCACGAGACCCGCATCTCTGGCGAGGTCTTCCGTACACCGAACGGTCTTGCGATCCGCGCGCGTCTTGCGGCCGGGCAGGCTGTCCGGGTGGAGGGACCTCTGGCCGACCTGGAGGCGCTAAGCCGCCAAGTCGCTCACAGCCTCTACCGGGAAACCCAACCGCAGCGATACGCTGGATGGTTGGCGATGCAAGGAGACCGTCCCGCCGCCTTCAAACTGTTCCGGCAGCTTGCGGAAGGATCGGGGCCCGAGACTGAACGCGCGCAGGCGTATCATTCCTGGGGCTATTGGCTGCAGTTTACCGACCAGCCTGCCGCCGCCGCCTTGCAGCGGCGGGCCGTAGCTCTGGCCCCGCAAGACGGCCGCAAGTGGGGGCAGCTCGCTTCCTACGAGGGCAATCTCGGTCACTCTGAACTGCAAGTCGCCTATCTCAGACGGGCAATTGAGCTGGGGCGAACCCATCCGAACAGGGAACTCCGCCGCGAGGTGCGAGACGTCAGCTTTACGGAGGCGCAACTCGCCGACGCCAAAGCCGACTTTCAGGCGGCGCTTGCACATCGGCAAAGGTTTGATCGAAACACCTTCTACGCCGATATGCTTGGGCGTCAGGTCGACACCCGCTTCGTCGCGACGCTGGCGGCCCTGCACGACATCCCAGCTGCTCGCGCACGAATGGCTGCGCCGCGCTTCCGTAGCACTGTCGATCCACCCGGCTATGAAGGATTCTCACGTTTGCCATTGCTGGTGCTCAGTGAGGATTGGGCGGCCGTAGTCGCCCTGGAGCCGCAATTGGAGGCTTCAGGATTTTTGCCCCCGAGCCAAAGGGCGGTCTCCGTGGCCTGGTACGCAATCGTCCTCGCGCACGCAGAGGTGGGTGACGCAGCAGGCGCACGATCTCGCTTGCCGGTCCCGCCCCCCGATTGCGACACATGCCTCTACTGGGCCGGACGCGTTCACGCAGCTCTGGGAGATGTTGCACAGTCGGAGCGATCTTTCGCCGCGGCGTCGCGCCTGTTGAACGAGCTGCCGCAGGCGCATTTCTATTGGGGGGAAGCGCGCTTGAGGCGGGGGGACGCAGCTGGAGCGCTCCCCCTGTTGAAGGAAGCGCAGAGGCGGCAGCCGCACTTGGCTGATCCCTTCAAGTCTGAGGGCGATGCTCTCGCCCGGCTGGGCCGTTGGGGGGAAGCCGAGAAGGCCTACAAGACAGCCGCCAAGCTGACTCCGAGGTGGGGCGGCCTGCACCTGAAGTGGGGCGAGGCGCTGGCCAAGCTGGGGAAGGCCGCCGAAGCCAAGGCGCAGTTCTCCCAGGCAGCCGCCCTCGACCTCACGTCGGTGGAACGGGCCGAGTTGCAAAACGTGACCCGAAAGCGGACCAACTAGACTTCCGGCCTCGGTCGTGAACGGCCCGAAGCGCCGTCGCCGCAAGCAGCCGTTCCCCAGATTGCCGGATAGCGGACCCTGTCGAGGTCAGAGAAGGGTGGCAAGAGAACGGAACCAGGGGACTCTGCTTCAGCGCTCAAATGTCTCGAAAGATTGTAGCTTTGGCTTACTGGATGGGCTTTGGCGAGCTTCGCGGCCGCCCGTAGGTGAGACCACACACCACTTCAAAGGTCAGCACCTCGTCCTGTGCATGGGGCGACAGCAGAGCGTGCATGTCGGCGTCGAACTGCTCGGCGCGAGCCCCCATTTTGGACCGGGCCCAGGTGCCGCGTGAATGCTCACCATCAATGAAGTCATCTATTCGTTGAGTGATTGTCGACGTGAAGGATTTTCGGCCAGCTATATCCATCCAGGCTTCGTGGACGTGAACGGCTGCGCTGAAGCCAACGGGATCGTATCGTCCGCCCATCGCTGGAATCCATTTTGCCATCATCGCCTTGTAACCGTTCGCCCACGGTGGGTCGTGGGGCTCGTCACCGCCAACGATCGCTACGATCCCCTTTGGTGCCAAGTGCTGAACAAGGCGGGGGAACAGCAATGCATGGTCCATCCAATGGATGCTCGCCCCGGCAGTCGCTAAATCATAGGGTCCGCCCATCGGCGCACTTTCGGCCGTCGCTTCGAT